>CANJSM010000056.1 GCA_947477015.1 Legionellaceae bacterium | reverse complement strand
TTCTTGAAGCGTTTTTACCCTCAATCGTCCGTTGTCATTAGTGACCCCAGTTGGGAAAATCACCGTGCACTTTTTGAGTCAGCAGGCTTTTCGGTGGGTACGTACGCTTATTACGACGCAGAAACACATGATGTAAACTTTAGCGGCATGTTGTCAGCACTCAGTGCTTTAGCTGCTCAATCCATTGTGGTCTTGCATGCTTGTTGCCACAATCCAACAGGCATTGATTTGTCGATTGAACAGTGGAAGCAGGTCGTTGAGGTATGTAAAGCACGTCAACTGATTCCGTTTCTGGACATGGCCTACCAAGGATTTGCCAGCGATGTTGAAACCGATGCCGCTGTGGTAAGGCTTTTTGCTCATTCAGGATTGTCGCTATTGATATCCAACTCATTTTCAAAATCGTTTTCCCTCTATGGTGAGCGAGTAGGGGCTTTATCCATTGTGACCGCCAATAAAAACGAAGCAGCCCATGTGTTGTCTCAAGTCAAGCGCGTCATTCGAACCAACTATTCAAATCCACCGATTCATGGTGGCGCAATTGTGTCGATGATTTTATCAAGCCCTGAGCTGCGCGCAATGTGGGAGAAGGAACTGGGTGACATGCGTCGCCGTATACAGTTGATGCGTCAAGAATTGGTGTCAAAATTAAACCCGTTAAGCCCTGCACTTGATTTTTCGTTTATTAATCATCAACAAGGCATGTTCTCCTATTCAGGCCTTAATGCAGAACAAGCCAGAAGGCTCAAAGCAGACCATGGCGTTTACATTTTACCGACCGGCCGGATTTGCATTGCCGCATTGAACACTCGCAACATTGATGCAGTGGTTAAGGCGATAGGTTCGGTTTTGGATGACTAATGCCAAACCAAACGGATTGCAAATCAAGATGAATTTTTTGTCCAATCTCCAATAAATTCGTTTATACTGATTCAACATTCATTAGGGGAACATGAACGATGTTAGCCAAAACCATCATCATTATAGTTATGCTGATTATTCTTGGTGCACTGATAAGCAGCTTAGTGTTTCTTGTTCGTGACAAGGGTAAGTCTGAGCGCCCAGTTAAAGCATTAACATGGCGAATTGGATTATCACTGTGCTTGTTTGTATTTTTATTTTTAGCCTTCAAATTTCATTGGATTGCTCCACATGATTTGCAGCACTAAATAAAAGGGAGTCATCATGCGAGGCGTTAGTTTATTACTGTTGTTCATCTCGTCCAATATTTGGGCGGACACCATTGATCATTATATGAATATTGTGAACAATATTCCGCAGATGGAAATGAAAGCCGATCCGCAGTCGCAAGCTTGGGCACGCTCGGCGCGTAATGTCGTCACGTTAACTAGCGAGAGCGTTGCCGAAAGCCTGCTGTCTGCTAATGAAACCGCCATACGTACGGGTCAACCCTTGTTTTGTCTGCCTGCGAACGTGCAATTAAATCCCGAGGTCATGAGTAATTTAATACAACAAACCTATGCCGAGATTTCAAGCCAAGCCAGTGATAAAGACAAGATGACCGTTTCTCAAGTGGCCTTGATGGGTGTTACAAAACAATACCCCTGTAAACTGCAACAAACACACAACACGCAGCAGTTTGGGCAGCCACTGCAGCATGTTTCTGGAGAGTAGGCATGCGTATCAGCCTTCCCCACAAGTAGTCTTGGTTTCTCCAGCACACTATCGGAATATTATCATGGGTAAAAAGAAGCGGTATAATGAAAAAATCATGCTCCTAATGACTAAAATACCTTAAGTTCAAGCGGTATCAATGAGCGTTCTTCTTTCTTCAGGGCTACTGAATGACACCTCTTGCTCTTCAGGTAACCTGTCACAGAAACAATGCTGGGGTGTTCCAATAGTTGGACGTTATCCAAGATTACGGCTAATTACGCTCTTCACAACTTATAACTTCGGTCCCAAACTCACAACACTGTCCAGTATAAGTACTAGAACAAACTCCGGCGCATGACATTTCTGGGCATATACTTGATGTTACTTTTGCTGTTGCTCCTGTTGCTATCTGACTGACTGAACAAAGCGCCATCAAGAATACACTCGATAGTATTAAGCGGGTATATTTCATAGCATTCTCCTTGCTTCATTGGGTTTTGGACAAACATTGTTTACAATTAACTCACTTAGACTATAGACTCGCTTTTAGAATTTGTCCAATGAATGAACGTCTTTTTTGAGGAGCAGCAGCTGTCGCGACCACCTATTTAATCTTCAAGACCTCGAATCAAGCGGTGAGGCATGCTCTTAATGTCGTGCTATCAGGTCTAGAGACGTCACTCCCTAGCTTTGACTAAACTCTTCAAATGCCTGTAGCGCTTCAGCCGCATACATTAACGATGGCCCACCACCCATGTAAATCGCCATGCTTAACGTTTCCAAGAGCTCTTCACGGCTGGTTTTCATTTTAACCAAGGCTTGTGAGTGAAATCCAATGCATCCTGGGCAGTGATTAGCTACAGCCAATGCGATAGCAATCAATTCTTTGGTTTTTTTGTCTAACTGGCCTTCTTTGCTAGCCGCTTGCGCTAAGGCCGAAAAGCCCGCCATGGTGTCTGGGATTTCTTTACGTAGTTTTGCCAACTGTGCATTAAGGCCTGCAGTTAATTCTGTGTATTTTTCTGACATATGAAGAACTCCTGTTTAATGTATCCTTATGGACAATGGTACTCAGCAGTCACCTGCCCGTTGACATCAACCGCCTTTAAAATAACTGGAAACTGCCATAACGTGTGCAAGTGCTTTAATACTTCATTGGTTTCACCACTTAAAGGCACACGGTCGTGCTGTGTATAATGCAGCGTGAGCGCACGTCCTCCTTCAACATCAACGGAAAACACTTGAATATCCAGTTCAAGATTGCCCATATTGTATTGCCGAGACAAGGCTTCACGGACCGATTGATACCCTTCTTCATTGTGAATGGCGCCCACCAGCAATTCCGGATGTTGATCATCATCCACCAAATGAAATAATTTTAATTCTCGGATTAAATGCGGGGATAAATATTGCGCGATAAAACTTTCGTCTTTGAAGTTACGCATGGCATGATTCAAGCTCGCAATCCAATCGGTATTGGCTAAATCAGGGAACCAGCGTTTGTCTTCGTCTGTGGGATGCTCACAGATGCGTTTAATGTCTTGCATCATGTGATAGCCCAACGTATAGGGATTAATGCCATTGAAATATGGACTGTTAAATGCTGGTTGCATGATGACGTTGGTGTGGGTTTGCAAAATTTCTAACATGAACTCATCCGTCACCAAGCCTTCGTCATACAGTCCCTGCAATAAGGTGTAATGCCAAAAACAGGCCCAACCTTCGTTCATAACTTTAGTTTGACCTTGGGGATAAAAATACTGTGCTATCTTTCTGACAATACGGACAATTTCACGTTGCCACGGTTTCAGCAGTGGGGCGTTTTTTTCAATAAAATATAAAATATTTTCTTGCGGCTCTTCGGGAAAACGAATTTTTTTGCCATCAGCACTGTCTACTTTGCCTTGAGGAATCGTACGCCACAACTCATTCACCTCAGATTGAAGATAACTCTCTCTGTTTTGTTGGCGAATTTTCTCTTCCTGAATCGACAGTGGCGAGGGATGTTTGTAACGGTCGACTCCATAGTTCATCAGGGCATGGCAGGCATCCAAGGTCGCTTCTACTTCATCAATACCATGCCGCTCCTCGCATTCACTGATGTAGTGTTTGGCAAACACTAAATAATCAATAATAGCATCGGCAGAGGTCCACATCTTAAAGAGATAATTGTTCTTAAAAAACGAATTATGACCATAACACGCGTGCGCAATCACCAGCGCTTGCATGGCCATGCTGTTTTCTTCCATCAGATAGGAAATGCAGGGATTGGAATTAATGACGAGCTCGTAGGCAAGCCCCATTTCTCCTCGCTGATAACTCTTCTCGACACCGACAAAATGCTTTCCAAACGACCAATGACTGTAGCCAATGGGCATCCCTACCGAGGCGTATGAGTCCATCATTTGCTCGGCACTAATCACCTCAATTTGATTCGGGTAGGTGTCTAGTTGAAATTTTTTCGCTAACCGTGCAATTTCTCGGTCATAGGTTTCAATCAATTCCAACGTCCATTCAGAACCTGTGGACAATGGCTGTTTTTTCATCCCACTTTCCTCTTGAACAACGCACGAAACACAGGATAAATGTCGGCAATCTTATCAATGTTTTCCATGGCAAAATTAGGATACGCCGCCTGAACTTGTTGATACGCTTCCCAAAGGCTTTGATGGTGGCGGGGCATGATTTCAATGTATGCATAATACTGCAGCAACGGCATGATTTTGTCTCGTAACAATTCGAGACAAAAGGGCGAATCCGCATTCCAATTGTCGCCATCAGAGGCTTGTGCCACGTAAATATTCCACGCTTGCGGGTTATAGCGCGCATCAATCAGGGTCGTTAACAGTTCAAGAGCACTCGATACCACGGTCCCACCCGTTTCGCGCGAATAAAAAAAGTCTTCCTCACTGACTTCTTTCGCCGAGGTATGATGTCGAATAAACACCAGCTCAATTTTTTTATAATTTTTAGTCAAGAATAGATACAATAAAATAAAAAATCGTTTAGCGATTTCTTTTTTTGGCTCATCCATTGAACCGGACACATCCATGATACAAAACATCACCGCTTGTGTGGATGGAGCGGGTAGGCGGACTCGATTGTTATAACGCAAATCAATGGTATCGATGAACGGAATACGCTCAATTTTCTTTTTTAAACGAGCAATCTCTTGTTCTAAACGGGCAATTTCAACCAAGTCTGGCACGGGCTCAGACTGTATTTTAGCCAATTCTTTTTCAACCACTCGAAGCTGTCGTTTATGAGGGGAGGCCAACGCCATACGACGACCGGTTGCTTGTCGCATGGAGCGCAATATATTGATATTGGTTGGGACGCCGCTCGTGGTATAACCTGCTCGCACTGTTTTATAAGTCGTGATGCGAGCGAGTTCTTTTTTGACTAAATCAGGCAGTTCTAAATCTTCAAAATACAGCTCAAGAAATTCCTCGCGTGATAATTGAAAAACAAAATCATCTTCCCCTTCACCGCTATTGCTGGCTTGATTTCCAGCGCCTTTGCCGCCATCGTTAGCGGGGCGCTTGATTTTGTCGCCCGTTAGAAATTCATTATTGCCTGGCAAAACGCGCTCAACTCGTCCCCCATGTCCGCGATGAAATCGTGGTTCAGACAGTTCTTTGGCAGGGATAGAGATGTTTTCACCTTGATCAATTTCGGTAATGCTACGTTTTCCAATCGCGTCCGATACCGCGCGCTTAATTTGATTACTGTAGCGCCGCAAAAAGCGCTGTCGATTGACAGTGCTTTTTTTGGATGCGTTAAGACGCCTATCAATAAATTGAGTCATGTTAGGTCTTCACGTTACTGTGACTTGCGAACGCGTAAATACCATTCGCACAAGAGCCTGACTTGCTTCGCGGTATACCCTTTTTCAACCATGCGTGAAATAAATTCGGCATGTTTTTTCTTGTCGTCTTCAGAAGCCTTCGCATTGAACGATATCACCGGCAATAGCTCTTCAGTATTGCTAAACATTTTTTTCTCAATCACGGATTTTAATTTTTCATAGCTATTCCATTTCGGATTATTACCATGATTATTAGCCCGCGCTCGCAACACAAAGTTAACGACTTCATTACGAAAGTCTTTGGGATTGGATATTCCTGCCGGTTTTTCAATTTTTTCCAAATCAGCATTGAGTGATGCACGGTCAAATATTTCTCCGGTATCCGGATCTCGGTAATCTTGATCTTGGATCCAGAAATCAGCATAAGTAATGTAACGGTCAAAGATGTTTTGCCCGTATTCAGAATAGGACTCTAGATAGGCTGTTTGAATTTCTTTGCCAATGAACTCCACGTATTTGGGCGACAAGAATTCTTTGATAAAGGATAAATATTTCTCATGGACCTCTTGAGGCAACTGCTCTTGTTCAATTTGACGCTCCAGCACATACAGTAAGTGCACCGGATTTGCAGCGACTTCAGCGTTATCAAAATTAAATACTTTCGAGAGTATTTTGAAAGCAAATCGCGTCGAAATACCGCTCATGCCTTCGTCTACGCCGGCAAAATCACGGTACTCTTGATACGATTTAGCTTTTGGATCGGTATCTTTCAAGCTTTCACCGTTATACACCCGTAGTTTGGAGTAAACGCTGGAGTTTTGCGGCTCTTTTAATCGAGTTAACACGGAAAATTGTGCCAACATATCCAATGTTCCCGGTGCACAAGGGGCTTTGCTTAACGAACTGTTTTCTATCAATTTTTTATAAATTTTCAGCTCTTCAGACACGCGCAAACAATAGGGTACTTTAACGATGTTGATGCGATCGATAAACGCTTCATTGTTTTTATTATTTCGAAACGCTTGCCACTCGGATTCATTTGAGTGCGCCAAAATGATGCCTTCAAAAGGAATAGACGACAAGCCTTCTGTCGCATTGTAATTGCCTTCTTGTGTGGCGGTTAACAAGGGATGCAACACTTTAATCGGGGCTTTAAACATTTCAACGAATTCAAGCAAACCTCGGTTTGCGCGGCATAATCCACCGGAATAGCTATACGCATCGGGATCATCCTGAGAAAACTCTTCCAGCTTGCGAATATCGACTTTGCCCACTAAAGCTGAAATGTCTTGGTTGTTGTCATCGCCTGGTTCTGTTTTAGCAATGGCAATTTGTTTCATGCGAGAGGGTTTGACGCGCACCACACGAAACTGATTGATGTCGCCATTGAATTCTTGCAATCGTTTGACCGCCCAAGGTGAGAGGCAATAACGCAAGCAGCGTGGAGGAATGCCAAAACGCTCCTGCAATAAGGCGGCGTCTTCTTCCTGATTAAATAATGATAAAGGTGATTCGTATACGGGTGAACCTTTGATGGCATAAATCGGAATTTTCTGCATCAAATCTTTTAATTTTTCAGCTAGAGATGATTTACCGCCGCCAACAGGACCGAGTAAATACAGGACTTGCTTGGTTTCTTCCAAGCCTTGGGCCGCATGTTTTAAAAAACCAACTAATTGTTCAATCGGTTCTTCCATGCCAAAAAACTCATGAAAAACATCATACGTTTGAATAACTTTATTGGAAAAAATCCGAGACAAGATAGGATCATGTCGAGTGTCAACTGATTTCGGCTCGCCAATCGCCATTAACAAGCGTTGCGCGGGATTTGCATAGGCGGATGGATCCGTTCGGCAGAGCTCCAAATATTCCGTCAGGCTCATTTCTTCTTCTTGGTTATCTACATAACGGCGTGTGTAACCCTCTAAAAAATCTTGTGCGCTCATGATAAGTCCTTTTTCATTTTTGCATTTCGCGAGAAAACGCGAGAAACTTGATGTTAGGTTCAGTATAGAACGAAATTAATTTTTTTAAAACAACATAATACGTAGGTTGGGCCTTGGCCCAACAGCAGCGAATCATTTGAACATTATTGTTGGGCCAAGGCCCAAGCTACTGGAGATATACTGTGTCAGACACCACTATTTATTTAAAAGATTATCGACCGCCTACGTTTGCTGTATCCAGCGTGTCGCTGGATTTTGAGTTGCATGATGATCATGCGCTAGTTAAAAATACCATGCACCTCCAACGTCAGCACGCAGGTGATTTGCATTTATATGGCGATGACTTGGAGCTGGTGAGTATTGAGCTCAATGATATTCGTCTAGATCAGTCAGCATATCGCAAGGAAGGTCAGGATTTAATTCTGATGGCCTGCCCTGATGAATTCCACTTGACTGTCGTGACACGTATTCGCCCTCAAGACAATACAAAACTCTCAGGCCTGTACCGTTCAAATCACCTGTTTTGTACTCAATGTGAAGCGGAAGGCTTTCGGCGCATGACCTACTTCCCCGACCGCTCCGATGTCTTGGCGATGTATACCACTCGAATCAGCGCGGACAAGGCAAAATACCCAGTGTTGCTGTCCAATGGTAATTTACTAGAGTCTGGAGACGCGCCTGATGGACGGCATTGGGTGGTATGGCAAGATCCGTTTAAAAAGCCATCGTATCTGTTCGCGCTCGTTGCAGGCAATCTGGCTTGTGTGACCGATCATTTTGTCACCTGCTCAGGAAAAACCGTGGAGCTGCGTATTTATGTTGAGCCAGGCAATGAGGACAAATGCTCTCATGCAATGACGTCATTAAAAAAGGCCATGCGCTGGGATGAAGAGAAATACGGCCGGGAATATGATCTGAATATTTTTATGATAGTGGCCGTTAGCGACTTTAATATGGGTGCGATGGAAAACAAAGGCCTAAATATTTTCAATTCCAAATATATTCTGGCTCGTCCAGATACCGCAACGGATCATGACTATGCTGGCATTGAAAGCGTCGTTGCTCATGAGTATTTTCACAACTGGACCGGTAATCGCATCACCTGTCGAGATTGGTTCCAACTGAGCTTGAAAGAAGGCTTAACGGTGTTTCGCGATCAAGAATTTTCACGCGACATGAATTCCCGCGACGTGAATCGTATTATGGACGTCAAAACATTACGAAATATCCAATTCCCCGAAGACGCAGGGAAAATGGCTCATCCGGTTCGACCCGAATCGTACCAAGAGATTAATAACTTCTATACTGCGACTATCTATAACAAAGGGGCTGAAGTCATTCGTATGCAACAAACTTTGCTCGGCGAGGCTGGATTTCGCCGTGGCATGGATTTGTATTTCGAGCGGTTTGATGGTCAGGCGGTCACCATTGATGATTTCGTGGCGTCCATGGAGGACGCCAATGGCGTTGATTTCACGCAATTTAAACGCTGGTATAGTCAAGCCGGAACGCCTCATGTGAATGTTGTCTCGGATTATCAACAGGGCACACTCAGCCTGACCTTTACTCAATCCTGCCTCGCAACTCCTGAGTGCAAAGACAAAAAACCGTTCCATATCCCGATTCGAATCGCTTTGTTTGACGCAACAGGGCATGCCTTGCCGCTGGATAACTCTGTGCTTGAGTTACGTGAAGCCACTCAAACCTTTAAGTTTGAAGGGCTGCAAGCAAAGCCCGTGGTGTCTTTATTGCGAGATTTTTCAGCGCCCATTCAATTGCACAGAACCGCCAGTGAGGAGGAATGGTTGGATGTACTGCGATTCGAAACCAATGGCTATGCCAAGTGGGATGCGGCTCATAATTTAGCGCTGCGTTCTTTAATCCGATGTTATCAGACCCCGCAAAGTGATTGGAGTATTTCGCCTACTTTGCTCGAGGCTTATCGTCAAATACTCATTGATCAATCATTAGATATGGCGCTGCGTGCGGAATTATTAACGCCACCCAGTTATGAAGATGTTGCATCCACGCTCACTGAAGTCGATGTAGACCGCGTTGAAGACGCGCGCGATTTCTACCGTGCAGCAGTTGGCCGCGCGCTGTTCGCTGAAGCGCTGTCTTGCTATCAAACCTTGTGGGCGCAAGAGGAGCATGCATTGCATGGTCAAGCGTATGGTCAGCGTAAATTACGACAGGTTTGCTTGTCGTTGATGATGAAAGCTGATGAGGCGGCTACTCGAGCTTTGTGCATGGAACAGTTCTCCAAAGCAAAAACCATGACCGACCAACTTGCCAGCCTAGCACTACTAGTGAATGGTTCACACGCGGATTCACGCCAGCAAGCCATTGCTCAATTTTATCAGCAGTGGGAAAAGGATGAGTTAGTATTAGATAAATGGTTTTCTTTGCAGGCAAGCTGTGATTTACCGGATGCGCTGAAACGAGTACAAGCCTTGCTGGTCCACCCGGCGTTTAATTTAAAAAATCCAAATAAAGTTCGTGCAGTGCTCGGCGCCTTTACTCAAAGTAATCCGCGCCATTTTCATGCAAAAGATGGCAGTGGATACGCCTTTTTAACCGAAATGCTGCTAAAACTAGATAAAATAAACCCGCAAATTACAGCGCGACTCGCAACCCCCTTTACTCGATGGCAACGATTAGATAAAGTAAGACAAAAAACCATGATGCAACAATTAAAAACATTGAGTGCACACGATTTATCCCGAGATCTCAATGAATTGGTTGAAAAAAGTATTGCGAGTTAATTCAGATTGTGTAGGTTGGGCCTTGGCCCAACAATACGCGGCGCTGCTGCCATCAATTATACATATTATTAAGTGAGCCCATCATGTTGATAGCCATCAATCCTCTATCCATAGACAATATTGAACACACAACACTGCTGCGCGCACTCCTAGACAGCAATAAGGCACGTATTTATTGGGCAAAAAACTTAATGTTCAAGGTGTTTTCTCAAGAAAAATATCATCACATCGAGTTAACAAATGACATGATACTTGCCCCTTCTGAGGATGGACGAGTCGCATACCGTGTCATTGCAAAGCATTTTTTAGGCGAAGGAACGAATGGCTTGGTGTATGCGGTTGAGTGTACTTTGTCATTTACCGATACTCATTCGGCAGAATATTCTCAACGCAATATGCAGGTTGTCAAAATTAGCACATTCCCTAATTATTGCTCATTGTCTCAGGTGGAACAACGCTGTAATAGGGAGTATTTTTTTTCTAAGAAAACCACACACTTAGGGGCAGAGCGTCCATTGATAGAAAAAGATCAAACAACCAATGAATACAAGTCGTTCATGGTCATGAACCGAGTGTTAGGCGTTGAACTGTTTGACATCATTGTTCTGTTAGATAGTCGGGTGGTGAATAGCAGTTTTCTCATGAGGCTCACCATTGAGTTACTGGCCGCGTATAAAGCACAAGTGCTAGATCGAGGCATCGTGTTTCATGCAGACATCAAGCCAGAAAACATCATGGTGGACGTGGGATTAAACCCAAGCAATCTAAACCGGCTTGCAGAGCCTGGGTTTGTTCCCGAACGCCTAGATATTAAAATAATTGATTACGCCGCATGCCGCAAAAAAGGAGAGGTTCTGGACCGAGAAACGGGAACAATGAGATATATGGCTCCAGAAATAAGACAAATCTGGAGTCCTTATACCATTCTAGATGAAAAGCCAGACATTTATTCCCTTGGCATTTGTATTGCGTTAATTTGGTTTAGATCGTCGAGATTAGAATCTCCAGCCAGCGAAAGTTACCGCGAAGAAATTGAATTCATCAGAGATCAATTCTATCTGCCAGAAAAAACGTCATTGCCAATAGACAAACTAGTCGCAATTCATCATGTAATATTAGGTATGATGAAGAGTGCTCCATTAGAGCGCTGGTTTTTGTGGCAGGCTATTAGAGCCATCAATGCGATTACAGAAATGACAGTGTCGCCGCCTGAGCCTGTAAGTATCATTGTAAGCAGTCATCAGACGGTTGGGTTTTTTACTACGTTAAACAAACGACAGCCTTTACCAGAAGCTGCTGAAAACGACGCTGTAATAGAGAATGCCACTGAATCCGCCCATGAAAATCCGATGAAACGTGGGCGCAGTTAAGCATTTTACTCGATTCCTGCGCTTTCTTTGCCTAATCCCCGCTTTGGCAGAGGAGGCGTTTACGCCGTCTCGAAGCCAAACCCTCTCAAAACACAGTTCCCGCATCAGTCAGCTCGCCACACAAGTTTAATTCCATCAAGCGCTTTATCTGTGTGAGGTCAGAATACTTACTCAACAAATAGAGCAACTTACAGTGGGCCGCTTCAGGCGTCATGTCATGCCCGCTAATAAGGCCTGCCTTTTTTAAGGTATAGCCGGTAGCATACTGACCCATTTCAACGCGACCTTGTTGGCATTGGGTGCAATTGACAATCACCACTCCCCGCTGGCACGCATCCTGTAACAATACTAAAAAGTTAGGGTCATTATTCTGTGCATTACCTGCCCCGTAGGTTTCTAAGATTAAGCCTTGTACTTGGCCTTGAAGGACATAGCCCAGTACGTCAGTCGCAAAACCTGGAAACAATCTAAAATTAGCAATAAAGTGCGGACTAATCGTTTGCAAATGAAACGGCTCTGTGGGTGCTTGCAGCAACAACTCGTGGCGAAGTTTAATCTCAATTCCGGATTCTGCTAAATGTGGGAAGTTAGGAGAGTCAAATGCGTTAAATTGTTCTGAGCTGACTTTTTGTGAGCGATTGCCTCTTAATAAATGTTGGTTAAAATAAATGCACACTTCTTTAATGGGCTGGTGGACACAGAGCCAAAGAGAGGTGATGACGTTGTCTATAGCATCATTACGAACTTCAGATAACGGTATTTGAGATCCGGTCAATATAACGGGCTTATTAAGGTTCTCAAGCATAAACGAGAGAGCAGAGGCTGTATAAGCCATGGTGTCGGTGCCGTGAAAAATAATAAACCCATCGAAATTATCATATTCCTCTGCAATATCAACTCCAATCCGGTTCCACTCGGTTACCGTCATATTAGAGGAGTCAAGTAATGGCTGATATTCTTTGATGGTGTAATCGGGCATTTCATCATGTGACAAAGCAGAAATGCGTGCAAGAGCAGTTTTCACATAGCCTTGTTTAGGTTCATAACCTTGAACCGATTTGACCATGCTAATTGTACCGCCAGTATTAATAATCAATATTTTTTTTTTCATATGTCAATTATAGAGCATAATCTGGTGCAAAAACATGTGTGGATTAATTATTTTCTGGGTTTAAGGTTTGGACAAAAATTAAATTTTGTATTGCAGCCCGATATCGATTGCTTTACAATACGCGCGAAAAGTAAAGGTGGAATTGTGAAAAATCAGCAGGGCAAGCAAGGCGCTAAAAGGTTGTTGCTTATTCAGCTGGGCGTAACTATTATAATCGCACTGGCCGCATTAGGTGTGGTGGATTTGGTTGCTGCAACCTCTGCAATAGCGGGCGGTATAGTCTGCGTGTTGCCTAACGCCTACTTTGCTAGTAAATTATTCAAACACAACGGTGCGCACGCCGCGAGACAAATAGTCAACGGCTTCTACAAGGGTGAAGCATTAAAATTAATGCTATCAGTTGCTTTGTTTGCGCTAGTGTTTAAGTACTTAAAAATCAATCCTTTGGTGTTCTTTGTCGCGTACATTGCGGCACAAATGGTTTTTTGGTTTGCTCCATTAATTGTTGTTAATAAAAATAGGCCTAGAACGTGACTGAAATGATATCAAACGGCGAATACATCAAGCATCACCTGACTTACTTAACGTACAATCTAAAGACAATGAGCTTTGGTACGGAAGGCGGCTTCTGGACGTTAAACCTTGATACACTGTTTTTCTCAGTGCTAATGGGCGTAACCGCCATGGTTCTTCTTTACGCAGGCGCACGCAGGGTTTCTGCTGACGTGCCCGGAAAGCTACAAAATTTCGCAGAAATGATGCTGACGTTTGCAGACAGTCAAGTCAAAGATTGTTTCCATGGTCAAAATCGAATGATTGGGCCCTTGGCGCTGACGATATTCGTATGGGTCTTCCTCATGAATTTCATGGACATACTGCCAGTCGATGT
>CANJSM010000055.1 GCA_947477015.1 Legionellaceae bacterium | reverse complement strand
TGCATCGTGCCACCTCATCAAAATTTGAATGTGGCATTTGATCTTATTTCTTACTCTTCGTCAAATAAAACGAAATCTAATAGCTAGATTGTTGGGCCAAGGCCCAACCTACGGCAGGTTGATCAAATTTTAATGCGACAGCCGTGTACTATCTGTTTCAATGACTTGAAATAAAGAAAAATTTATGAAACTTCCAAGCATCCTTTTTGATAAAGAGACCATGTTAGACATGGTCGGATTTTGTTAGAATGACCTGTCGGGTCTACAATACAGACCATTATTGATTGCCCGAAACCTCCCCTCCTCGTCAATACAAAACAAAGGGCGGTATATAGAAAATATCAAAATCAAGTCTATACTTACTATTAAGTCCATAAAAAAATAAGCCATTACCCCATGCCAGATGATTTTGAACCGATTGAAAAAGCAGACATACTCATGGCAGAGGTTCATTCCCTGCAAACAAAGGTACGACATACCCCTGAACGTGCTGCTGAGAATGATTTATTACTGATCATCTTAAATGGCATTCCTTTATTTAACAATATATTAAGACGCATTAATGGCACGACATCCGCCATTAGTAAGTTGGTCAAAAAAACAGGCGACGCCCCTACTGCTGTATTGAATTCAGGAAAAGCGTCTCCTTTTATAGGCATCGCCCTGAATATCCTCGATTTTATTCAAATTCCATTGATTTACCTTGCATCGTTTGCCTTAGGACGAAAACCACCCATCACTTTATCAAACAATGCACGCTGGTTTTATGCTGCCGTTTTACTCACACTATGCTTGGTTGCATTTGCAATACCTCCTATTGCACCATTTCTAGCGATTGCTTCGGCCGTTATTGGCTTTGGTGCCAGCGCCTTTATACTGGGTAAATTGTTGAGTGGATATTATCAGGACAAACAAAATTTTAAAGCCCTTACTGAAAAAATCAACAACAGCCCTTTTGCTGAGCTTCAAGTTCTTAATGCAAAACTTGAGATTGTTTGCAAAGAAGATAGTCAGAACCATGACTTAATCAATACGTTAATCGATGACATTAGCGCACTAAAAAATCACTGTTCCGCATCGATAGAAACAATCAAAGCCATGAATCAAGAAGCCCACATTCTGGAAATAAAATTAAGCATTGAATCCGATTTACTTGATTCCTGTGTTGGCATCCTGTTGTCTTCTGCAGCGATAGCAGGCACCGTAGTCACCTTGTTTTTCCCACCCATCGGACTACTATTGTTGAGCGCAACGACGCTCGCGGGTACAGCGTATGTGATATCACGATTTGTTACATCTTATCTAACAGAGTTAAAGAATAAATCGATACAAAACAATCATACAGAAGACATTAGCCCGGAGCTAGAGCCGGCATCAAAGCCCGGAGCACACAACATGTCTACTTCCATTGTACCCCATAAACCAGTGGCTGCATCAAGAGTCGCACAGACGATCCCCAAAGATTCTCCTCCTAAATCAATGGCTCAAAAAAGACATCGAGCACATAAAATTAATCATGATCAATTGGATCCAGCGTCCATGCGACAACAAGCGGCGTCTTTAAAGAGGGAATCCAAATATATGAAAGAGATGGCTACTAAGAATAAAAAATCGGTTGAAATCGATAAATCCAAATGCGATAGCGAAATTCAAGACACCCAATTTAGTCCCCCTCGTTCAAGATCTTGAAAGCCAATTCTTTGTTGACTTTATGCCATGCTTGTTCTTTTTTTTACTAACGTCACGGCGTATAATGTTGGACATTGGCGTTCTCAATGATTTGGACAAGCTACATGCGTGTTTTTGCATGTGGTTTGTCCAAACCCCACGTGAAGAGGAATGGTGTTGAATATATATTTTTGGCGTGGAGCCATCGCTCAAGAAAACGGTTTTCTCACTCAATTTCAACCGATAGTAAAAAAACTATTAACGAATGATTACAATCCAAATGATCTTGAACAACTAAGAGGTCACCGTGGGATATACAGTTACCGTATCAATCAAGTTGAGCGACTGCTATTCAGCACATGGAAAAAAAACGGGCAATCCTACTTGCTGCTTTTAGAGCATTTGCCAACACACGATTACCAAAAAAGCCGATTTTTACAATCTGGCGTTTTGAAACGTTTTCTCATCCGCCATGCAGAGGCCTTTCATGAATCGTCTCAAGAAGTATGTTTTCAACCATTACTCACAACACTATTTGATGCATCAGCTACTTCTGAAACAATTGACGAGATATCAATACAACCGATGGATTACCATCACGAATTCATTCAACTCAACATTGATCAAGAACACGCATTAAGCGTTTCATTACCTTCGTTAATTACCGGCTCAGCGGGATCGGGTAAAAGTTGTATTGCGATGCTTTTATTAGCCACCCGTCTCGAACAGTTTCGTCTAAATCATAGTGACATTAATCCACTTCGTATGCTCTACATAACAAAATCTGAATCACTCATCCATCAAATGAGATTAATTTGGGCTGATCAGCCAGTCTTGCAGGGACTCGAGAGAGAGACGGTAGAGATTGATTTTTGTACTCCAGAACAATTGATTACTCAACATACCAACATGCTCGGCATGCGATTTACCACTGATGAAGATTGGTCATCTTGGTTTGATGCAAAGTACGCTCAGTATAAAAAAACAAGAAAAACCGCAACAAAGCACGCTTTAAGCTGCCTAGATACCCCTGATAAACTGCTGGAAGAGTTTCGAATTTGCTCAGGCTATTCATCTAGCAAGTATTCAAAATTAGGTGCTCGACAATCATCAGTCAGCCGAGATCTTCGCGAATCTGTATTAGAATTGTACATTCAATATCTTAACGATCGGGAGCAATTAGGTTTAATTGATCCTAGCTTTAACACCGCGTCTTGTGGAAGAAACAAATATCATTTGATAGTGGTTGACGAAGCACAGAATTTTTCTCATGTTCAATTGCATGATTTGGCAGAATTAGCCATTGATAAAGCGATAGTTTATTGCATGGATTCGCATCAATATTTAGACGATAAAATATCAAAACGATCCTTTTTAGTTGATGAGCTGTTTCGACGCGTTGGAGCCTCTCCTCACCTGACAGAAATTCAGTTAAATGTCGGGTATCGATGCCCACTCTCGATTAGTCAATTAGCCAATGTCGTTCTTGATTTGAAGCATCAAGTACAAGGTGGATTACTCGATCAACACACGACTCAGGCCGTATCAACGGCTATAGAGGATGCTAGACACATTGGTTCGGTCTACCTGATACACCCAGGCCAAAATACTCCTGCTTGGATATTGGAACAAGCAAGAGGCACTCAGTTGGTGGTACTTACTTCAGAAGAAGTCTTAGCAGAACCTGGCTCTCGTAACAAGATCGAACAATTATTTCAAACGCCGAATATTATGACCGTTAATCAATGCCAAGGTCAGCAATATACGACTGTTATAGCGTATCGGTTATTGAATGAAAAAAACATGAAAGCGTTAAAAGATCCTTTAAGCGCATTGCTTACATCAGCAGATAGTGCTGGTGTTCGAACGTATCACCGTCCTAAAGCCGATACCGGTTCAGATGCATCGACTCTCTTTTTAAATCATCTTTATACCAGTTATACGCGAGCACTTGAACATGTGGTGATTTATGAAATGCCGATTCCCTGCAATCAACCCTTTTTCAAACTCATTAAACCCTATGTCACTCTTTCATCCATTGCTCCAATCAGTGAGATAAGCTCTAATGAAGAACATTGGCTTGAAGCGGCTAGATTACAACTGACACTAGGGAATAAATCATTGGCACAACAGATTTGTGCAAAAAAAACCTCTTATTCTTGGTATAGGCTGCAGCAAGAGCATCAACAACGCTGCATACAATCGGGAATATCAATTGATGAGCCAATAAGTACTGAGCTGGATAGCGGCGTAAAAGACATGGCTGTTTCTGAAGTAACAGAAGCTGTTTGCATTAGTAATACTCCTCCTCACTGCAAACCTACAGAGGAAAAAATCAGTAAATCAGGTATGTTAGATATAAGTAGTCTGGTCACAACTGAACAAAAAAACAATTCAAGTACGCGAAGAAAAAAAAGCAAATATTTACTAAATTTTTTTGAAACACCCATGACAAGAGAACGTTTTGATGATTTTTTAAATGAAGTCAATATGCCTTTTAAAGACTGGCTATTTTATTCCCTTAAAGACAAACAATTAGTTATTAATAAAATTGCAGAGAATCCAAGTTATACGAACATATTTTTAAGCTCACTGGTTGAAACCTGGATTATTGGCAATAAAATGGCCAATAGTGCCTCCATGATAGGTGGTTCAAATGGTAATTGGCTAAATTTACGAACGTTTCTAACGACAATGGCAACGGATTTTGATCCCTTTACTTTAATGCAAAACGCCTTCATTGATAAAAAAACACAATGCGAAAAAATGTTCTCAAACGAATCCAATGACTTGTATCTGTTCCTTTTCTTGGTGGTAATCAGTACGTTTAAATCAAAACAAGAGATTAAAAAAGACCCTCCATACTCAATCATGTTAGTTAAGCGTCATTATATGTATTGGTTAGCTGCATTTGCTCCTGAATTACTAGCTGAGCTATTTAATAGGCAGTTTCTGGATAAATTCATTTCTTCTTGGAATGAAGTGCCACACTCACTTGACAACAACATTATCCAAGTGCTCTCTTTGCATGAACAGGGTCGGTTGTTATTACAAAGATTAACCCACAAACCTCTATTCTCGACAGAGTTAACTAAACATCCAGAAATAATTGATGCTATCTCTACGGCGCTGAGTTTGCCAGAAAACACTTCTTATTCGAGAAGTGGGTACAGGGGGCTATTTTTTAATCCTGCAACGGCTGCTTCAGAGGCTAGTGAATTGCCGTTGTTGGGCGAAGGTGATGAGATAGCCGTTCGGCCTGAAGAGACGCTTTAGCGGCGTCTCAAAGGCTATCAGCTCTATACAGACTCAACCTAAACAGTGGGACAAGTTACTAAACCTGCGCCATTATTGTCTAACTCATTGCGTTTTTTATGAGATGACGACATAAAAAAACCTGCGGTCAGTATAGAGGCCCCCACAACACTGCTTGTTGCGCCTATAGCCATCATGGCAGTTTCACTCAGCCCCAATGCCGTAATGCATGCTGCCGCAGCAGGCGTTGCGAAGTTAGCCGCTAATAGGCAAAGGGTAAGAAAACCTATGACTAATAATACAATGCCAGCCCCTTTCATTGAGTCACTGCACATGACTTGCATTAAAAAATGAGGCGTGATTTCAAGCTCTAGTGGCGCCTGTAGATTGTTCTCAATCTGAAGTAGCACAACTAAGGCGTCTTGACCATTCAGATCTCGACATCCTGCGACTTCTCCGAGGGATAGAGAACGAGCTCTTTCTGTGTAATCCTGTTGTGCATTGAGCAAGATATTCGGATCCCGCGGACAAACTGCGGCACTTAGGCCATCGGAAGATGAATTGTCAACAGAACCTAGATCCCGCAAACGAATCGCGGGACTTCTAGCTTCAGAAGTTGAATTGTCAATACGCACTAGGGGCTGCTGTATGCCTGACAGTTCGACAGTTACATTGGATGCATGTTGTACGTTTAAATGCGACATCAAGCGCTTGAGCATCAACGATGCGTTGTTAGGATGCGCACGAAGAATGTCTAAATTCAACACAATGCGTTGAGCTAGTCCATCCGTGTTATCAAAATGAATGGTTAATTGACGACTATTTACAGGTAATCGTGAGGGAATAACAGCACGGTAGATATCACTGTGGTCTTCACATAGAGCCTGTTGACCAACAAGTGCGACATCTTCCTGTTCTGTCTCATTGAACGAAAGTTGAACTTCGGGTATCTCGCTAGCATTGAGATCTAAATCTTCTTCATCCCAAGCGCACCCATCGTCACTAACGTTATCATCAACTAACTCACTAAGTCTTTCCTCACTAGTGCTCCCTTGACTGGATAGAGACTGAGTACTATCGACGGGATTCAGCCCGCTATTCGCTTGATAAATGCCTTTTTTGTTTGCAAATAACTTATCTATATTATGTTGAATAATGCGCTCTTTATCGTCTGCTGACAAAAATAACATGTGATCTTCGATGGATCGACCACTCGCAAGCGCCTCAATATTAATCGCAGTCCAAGCACCGCAGTGCTTATCATCGTACTGAACCGATTGATAGTTAACATTAAAATGCTGCAAGTCTAAGCCCAATGACTGCAAACCAATACGAAGTGATTCCTTCATTGGGGTCGTTGGATATAAAAAGGAATATCGTCTAGGTCGAGAATCAATCAGGGTTGCGGTTTGTGTATTAGGATCATAATGCAAGGTGACAAAATGATTGCGCGGGAAAAAGCGAGACAGTAATCCTTGTTCTTCACCGACTGGGAAAATCATTTTTTTTTCAAAATATGAGGTATCTTTTATCAAGGGAGCTGATATTAATAATGCGGTTGAAATACTTGTGAGAGTAGTCGACCCTTCAAGATCAGAAACGGGTGGGAAAATAATGCAATCATGTCCCTCATAGTCATAAAAATAAGGGATTTGAATGCCCCCAAGCATTGTGAACCTACTTCCAACAGCGGTAAATGTTTTGTCTAACAAGGCTCTCATGACAGAAGGTGAGTACCTGTCTATTAAGTCTCTTCGCTTCATATCAGCCCCAAATAAAAAATAAATTTATTTGAGCATTGTAACGCCTTTATGTGATCAAGTAAAGAGCATCATGTTCTCCTTGGAAACCAACTGTTCGAGGAGGAGCGGCACTCCTCCTCACCGCGAACGGATCAAGATTCATCTGACGATTTAAAGCTGCTTACCCCGTAACGTGCCTGTAAATACTGAGCTGCTGCCAACATCCCCATGGCCTCCCCCCCTTCAGGTCGTCCCGGTTTATTGCCTATATTCCAAGCCATCACATCAAAGTGCACCCAAGAGACTGGCTCAGTAATAAAGCGTTGTAGAAACAACGCGGCAGTAATCGCGCCGGCATAAGGTGACCCGCTAGAGTTGCTCATGTCAGCAATGCTCGATTCGAGCATACTCGCATAACCTGAAAACAAAGGCATGCGCCATACTGGATCATTCACAGTTACAGCAGCTGTCGTTAAGGCTTGTGCTAATTGATCATCATTGGTGAACATGGCCGATATTTCGGTGCCAACAGCCACACGTGCAGCCCCAGTTAAGGTAGAAAAATCCATCAAAACGTCAGGCTTTTCCTCACAGGCCTTCACCAGTGCATCAGCTAAAACCAATCGCCCTTCCGCATCGGTATTGTCTATTTCAACAGTGAGCCCGTTTCGCATGGTTAAAACATCCCCCGGACGATAGGCTTGAGATCCAATGGCATTTTCAACGGCAGGAATCAATACCTGCAACCGAATAGGTAATCGTTGAGACATCAAGAGTTGAGCCAACCCCATCACTTGAGCCGCACCACCCATGTCTTTTTTCATCAAACGCATGCCTGAAGAGGGTTTAATATCTAATCCGCCGGAATCAAAACACACACCTTTGCCAACTAACGTCACTCGAGGATGCGTTTCATCCCCCCAAGTTAATGACAATAAACGCGGGGCATCTGCAGCGGCTCGACCTACTGCATGAATAGCAGGAAAATTATCCCGCACCAGTTCATCACCAATCCACTGTTTAAATTCAGCACCATGATCACGAGCAAGAGTCGCAACTTGCTCTGCCATCTCTTTAGGCCCAAGGGCATTTGCCGGCATATTAATCAAATCTCGAACAAAAAATATGGCCTTTGCTTCAACGAGTACTGAAGAGAGGATCGGTTCATTAACCGAGAGAATGCGTGGTAATGAAGGCTTTGTTTTATACTGATCAAAAGAATATTGTGCTAAAGACCAGGCTAAAATAGCAGACTTATCCAAATCACGCGGAGCAAGATAATCCCCTGCGGGAAGGCGACTAACTGCTGTTGCAATTGCCAAGGCCATTTGCCCATCACCGGCTCCAATATATACACTAGAAGGCAACCCATCAGGGTTACTCAAAACAACTACATCCCCTATTGCTCCTTTAAACTGCTGTGCAATAAGAACATTCTGTTCATAATGATTTAATCGTTCAATAGCACCTTGTGAACACTCGGCCAGGGTCAGAAATTGCAATGGTAATGACTGGTCGGAGGTGATTTGATAAAAACGCGCTGCTTGCATTATGATTCCTTGTTTTGGCCACGAAATTGGGAAAACCGCATTCCACACAATCTGAGGCTAATTAAATAGATCGCCAGTGCTGCAAAAACATGAGCTAACAACACGCTTAAGCGCAACGTAAGTGGCATGTCTAACCAGTAAGAAACTGACCCAATCATACAATATAAATATACCGACATAAGTCCAGTTGCAAGGGTCAATTGCGCTATAAAACGCACCCATCCCTCAGAAGGCTTGTAGATACCACGGCGTTTTAGCAGAAATAGCAAAGCACCACAATTCACATAACCTGCCAAAGCAGACGCCAAGGCCAGACCTGCATGCGCGAGTGGATAGACAAACAGCGCGCACATCACTGTGTTGGCAACCATGGCAATAACACCCACTCGTACCGGTGTTTTAATATCCTGGCGTGAATAAAATCCTGATGCCAATATTTTCACCATCATAAAGGCAGGAATACCAATCGCCATGGTGATCATACTTTTTTGTGTTTGCAACAAGTCATAAACACTAAACTGACCATACGTAAAACAACTAGCTATTAACGGCATGGAAAAAACAGCCAATCCAAATCCTGATGGGATCCCAACCAACAACAATAAACGCAGGCCCCAATCCAATGATCGTGAAAAATGCTCAACACTTTGTTCTGCGTGTCGACGTGATAAATGAGGCAGGATAACCGTTGCGATGGCCACACCAAAAACACCCAAAGGAAAATCAGCCAAACGGTCGGTGTAAAATAGCCAAGTCACACTACCGACTTTTAAGAAAGAAGCAAATATTGTATCAATTAATAAGTTAATTTGCGCAATAGATATCCCAAAAAGCGCAGGAACCATCAATTTTAATACCCGTTGAACGCCCGGGTCACTCATCATTAGACTGGGTTTGACCAGTAATTTGCGATGAAGCAAGAAGGGAATCTGAAAAAGAAATTGCGCAATACCTGCAATCAACACCCCCCAAGCCAATGCAACGACAGGTTGTGAAAAGCGCGGGCTTAAATAAATCGCGGCTATGATCATACTGATGTTCAAAAAAACAGGCGTAATCGCAGGGACGCCAAAATAGCCATAGGTATTGAGTATGGCGCCAGCCATTCCCGTTAATGAAATGAGCATTAGATAAGGAAACGTTAAACGTAACATCTCGGTTGCAAGAGACGAGCGCGCCGAGTCTTCACCAAATCCTGGTGCAAAAATATAAATAATCACAGGTGCGGCAACCACACCCACCACCGTCACCAAACTCAGAACAGCCGTCATGCTCCCAGAAATTCGAGCCAAGAAAATACGCACCTCGCTCATCGTTCGCGTCTTCTGGTACTCCGCTAATACCGGCACAAAAGCTTGTGAAAAGGCCCCTTCAGCAAACAGTCGACGCATGAAATTAGGAATTTTAAACGCAATATAAAAGGCATCCATTCCCGCATGCGCACCGAATGTGCGAGCCATGATCATGTCTCGTGCGAACCCCATCAGGCGAGAAATCAGCGTCATGAAAGACACTAGAGAAGTAGACTTTAACAAACTTTGTCGTTTGGTGGGAATAATAGGCTCGGCTTGGGTCACGTATACCTCGATGTTAAAATAATTGAGAATTGATTATATAGGAGTTTATACAACTAAACGTTCGGTGAAACATCAGCAACATGTAGGTTGGGCCTTGGCCCAACAAGTTCTGCATTCGTGGCACATCCTGTTGGGCCAAGGCCCAACCTACTATCAAAAAAGTCGAGCATCTCGTTAAGTTATATCCCATGGGCCTTAAAACGATCTCCATGCTGCGTTTCAAGCTTAGCAAACAGTTTATTCAACTTATCCCGTCCAAAATGATTGGCATAATGCAGCGGGCCTCCTCGAAAAGGCGCAAATCCTGTCGCAAAGATCATGCCGCCATCAAGTAGATCAGCATCAGCAACCACCCCTTCACGTAAACACATGGCCGCTTCATTCACCATTCGTAAAATCAAGCGATTGGCAATGTCTTTGTCTGGCTTGCTGCTACTTGTTTTTTGCTTGACGGGTTTGCCATTGACATAGCGATAAAAGCCTTCTCCTGATTTACGGCCTAATTTGCCCGCAGCCACTAAATCACGCAGTGTCTTTGGAACCTCTCCGCCAAAATGAGAGGTCAAATTTTCAGCCACGGCAAGACACACATCCATGCCAACAGTATCCGCTAGCTCAACCGGTCCCATCATCATACCAAACGATTTGGCTGCTTCATCAATCACTTCAGGAGAATAACCTTCTTCCAGCAATTGAACACACTCCATCAAGTACGGCATAAGCACACGGTTGACTAAAAAGCCCGGGCTCGATTTCACAGGTAATGGCAATCGTCCGATTTGATTCACAAAAGCACATGAGCGCTGCGCCACTTCTTTAGAGGTTTTGTTACTGCTTACTACCTCAACCAATTCCATTCTGGCGACTGGATTGAAAAAATGAATGCCAACTAAACGTGCTGGATTGCTCATGGCTGCATTGATTTCATCTAATGGAATACTGGATGTATTGGTCGCAATGATGGCATCAGGCTTCGCCACAGCTTCAATTTGTTGCATAATCGTCTGCTTAACCACTAGGTTTTCAAACACAGCTTCAATGATCACGTCTGCGTGAGCCATGCCATGACCGTCAGGATCGGGCAATAACCGGTCCATGGCTGCCTGAACCAGTCGTGGTTTACGCAATTTTTTCGTATACAAAGTACGTGCTCGTGCAATCGCTGGTGCTATTTTTTCATAAGACTGGTCTTGCAAGGTGACTCGCAAACCGCGTAAAGCACACCATGCAGCAATATCACCACCCATGACACCGGCACCAATCACGTGCACACGTTGCGCTTTAAATTGACTTTCTTTTGCGAAGCCTTTCATGCGTTCACGCAATAAAAAGGCACGAATCAAGTTAGCTGAGGTATCGCCATGAGAGATCAGCTGCTCAACTGAATCCGCTTCTTTCAAATAAGCTCGCTCATCAAACCCGCCTTCTTTTTCCCACAAATCAATGATAGCAAAAGGCGCTGGGTAATGATTTTTTCGTACTTTTTTTGCCACTTCGCGACGTAATAAACGCGCAACCAACTGACGAACCCAAGCATATTGAGTCAGGGACTTGATAAAACCTGGTTTTTGTTTTTCTGGTGTATTCTCAATATAAAACACCGCCGCCCGTTTTAGTTGTCTTAATGGCACCGCATCGTCAATTAAACCCAATTGTTTGGCTTTATTCGCAGAAAGAGCAGCGCCCGTTAACATGACATCAGACAACGCATTAAATCCGCCGATTAATTTTGGCAAACGGACTGTTCCACCCCAACCAGGATGAATACCGAGCAGCACCTCAGGCAAGCCTAAGCGCGTATCTTTATCATCAGATGCAATGCGATAGTCACACGCCAAGGCCAATTCCAATCCGCCACCCATACAAAAACCATTGATCATTGCAACCGTAGGAATAGACAACATTTCTAGCCGAGAAAAAACAGCCTGCCCCTTTCTTAAAAAATCAACCGCCTCGGTTGGACTCTTAAAATTAGCGAGAGCATTAACATCCGCTCCGGCAATAAATCCTTTTCTTTTTAGAGAGTAAATAATAAGCCCTCTAGCCGCTTTGTTTTGCGATACTTCTTGCAAAATACCATTCAATTCATCCAATACGGCAGTATTGATGCTATTAACTGTTTCATCTTGGCGATTCATACCTAGCCAAAGGATGTTGGCCGCATCTTTTTTGATGTCCCAATGTTTATAAATACTCATTATGCTGTCACCTCTGTTGCGCGTTCCAGATACATTGCACCCCCTTGCCCGCCTCCGATACAAATGGACGCCATGCCCCTGGTTCCATTAGATTGTTGCAAATCTTGTAGGACATGCAACACAATACGAGCGCCACTGGCGCCTATTGGATGACCTGCAGCAATCGCGCCACCGTCTTTATTTAATCGAGACAATGATGGCGAACCCATGGCTTGTTTCAATCCCAATTGTTTTTTGCAATAATCTTCATCATCCCAAGCAGCAAGGCATGCTAACACTTGTGCTGCAAAGGCTTCGTTGATTTCCCAGCAATCGATGTCATCCGGTTTCAACTGTTGACGTTCCATAATTGGCGTCATGGCATGCACAGGACCTAAACCCATTTGCGCAGGATCCAGCGCACCCCATTGCGAATCAACGATTCTTCCAATGACTTTAAGGCCATGTTTTTTTACAGCCTCAGCACTGGCCAACAATAAAAAGCAAGCTCCATCGGTAATTTGTGAGCTATTACCTGCTGTGATCTTGCCATATTTTTTATCAAAAAATGGCTTCAACTTAGCCAAGTGCTCAACCGTTGACCCAGGACGAATTCCATCGTCTTGAGCATGAACCCGGCCTTTCGAATCGATGATGGGCACAACTTCATTCATACGACCCTCAGCAATCGCACGCGCTAATCTATGATGACTTTCGCTGGAAAACGCATCCATTTGTTCACGGGTGATATCAAAACGATAAGCCAACTCTTCAGCGGTTTGACCCATGTTCAAACCAACGATGGGATCGGTTAATCCTCTCAGCAAAGCAATAACCGGGGCAAAATAACCAGGCCTAAGTTGACTCAACAATGACAATTTTTGCGAGAATTTTTTAGATGAAAACCAGTGGCCTAACCAACCCGCCATTTTTTGATTGAGTAATATAGGCGCATGACTCATTGCATCGGTTCCCCCGGCTAAGACAAGGTTACTCCGACCGCTTGCGATCTGCATGGCTGCATTATCAATGGCTTGCATACCTGATGCACAATTTCGCATCACGGTAAACGCAGGCACTTTATCCCCACAACCCAAACGAAGTGCAACAACACGAGCAATATTCGCTTCATCAGGTCCTGGCATAGCAGCACCCAAGATCACTTCATCGAGTTCACTGGGCAAGAAAGGTTGTCGATTTAATAAGGCAGAACCCGCTGCAACCGCCAAATCCGATGCACTTAACGCACCAACACTCTTAGCTTTCAAAAAAGGAGTACGGCTACCGTCGACTACATATACAGTTTTTCCATTTAAATTTGACGCGTGCTTCATTGCTTCTCCGAATACAACAAAACATCAACAATACCAGTAATCGATGTTTTTTGGCAATTTGAAAATTTTTTTTTAATCAACGACAATGCTGTTGACGTCGCAAAAATACCTGATATAATCTGCAACCAATGAACGGAGAGATGGCCGAGTGGTCGAAGGCGCTCCCCTGCTAAGGGAGTATGGGAGAAATCCCATCGAGGGTTCGAATCCCTCTTTCTCCGCCAAAGAAAATGCGCCCGTAGCTCAGCTGGATAGAGTATCTGGCTACGAACCAGAGGGTCGGAGGTTCAATTCCTTCCGGGCGCACCACTTATCTTAGTACAATCAATGACTTATGATACCTATCGAAAATCCTCAAAAGTCACTGTGACGAAAACATGCCTTAAAATCAAATGTTGTGGGGTATCTT
>CANJSM010000054.1 GCA_947477015.1 Legionellaceae bacterium | reverse complement strand
AGGTTAGATCTAATAACTGTATTTCGACAAGGATTTTTTCTGCAACTGTGGATTTTAATACGTTATTGTTGGGCCAAGGCCCAACCTACGGCAGGTTGATCAAATTTTAATGCGACAGCCGTGGTGGGGTAGTTTAAAAAGGTTTGCATCGTATAGTGGTGATGTCATAATAATCTCAAAGATTTTTGGAGCCTCCTCATGAAATTTGTCAGCCGATACGTTGCCCACCAGCCTGATGAAAAGGGAATGATTGCCTATTCTCAAGAAGAACATAAAGTATGGTCACAGCTATTTAATCGCCAGATGAAATTATTGCCCGGTATTGCATGCGATGAGCATATGCATGGGTTAAATACATTGGCTATGGTAGCCGATCATATCCCGCAACTTCCAGACTTAAGCCGCCGTCTGCAGTCACTGACTGGCTGGGAAATCTATCCTGTCGCGGCTTTAATTTCAGCACGTGAATTTTTCGAGTTGTTGGCCTCGCGGCGTTTTCCGGCAGCAACGTTCATTCGCACCGCAGACGAATTGGATTATGTGACAGAGCCTGATATTTTTCATGAATTGTTCGGTCATTGCCCCATGCTAACTAATCCTATCTATGCCGATTTTATCCATGATTATGCCTGTTATGTCCTAAAGCGTCCGGAATCTGAATGGGCGTTACTGCAGCGTTTGTTTTGGTTTACCGTGGAATTTGGTTTGATAAAGACAGATAAAGGATTGCGTGCCTATGGAGGTGGTATTTTATCGTCCATCAGTGAAACAGTGTATAGTGTTGAAAGTCCAGTGCCCATGAGAGCCTTATTTGATCCCTTAGCGGCTTTTCGGACGCCCTACAGAATTGATATGTTGCAGCCGATATACTTTGTCATCAATGATTACCAACAACTCTATGATTGCGTGATATCTGACTTGGCAGCAGTAATTCAACGAGCCCATGAGTTAGGTGAGTATCCTCCTTTTTTTCCAGTGGATGAAAATAATCCGAATATTCATCTTCATGCGTGTTAAAATCACAACATTGTAAAGCAAGTACAGTCTTGTTAAGATACGTTTTTATGTTCATTGACGGAGCATCGATTGCAAATAAAAGTACTGATTGTTGACGATCATGCCCTTGTGCGGATGGGTGTTCGAAGGCTATTAGAAGATTTACCGGATATGTTGGTAGTTGCTGAAGCCGAAAATGGTGAAGTGGCGCTATCGTTGGTCAAGACGCATGCTCCACATGTGGTGTTACTGGATATGAAAATGCCTGGTATTGATGGTTGGGAAGTCACACGTCGCTTGAAAAAAAGCCATCCTGATATTAAAGTAATTGCTGTAACTGCCATGAGCTCTGATCTTCTACCTAGTCGTATTCTTCAATTGGGCGCGATGGGTTATCTGACTAAAGAGTCGGACGCTAACGAAATGGCGAGTGCGATTCGCAAGGTGTTTGTGGGTGAGCGTTATTTAAGTGCTAAAGTAGCACAAGAAATGGCCATTAACAGCCTTGATGATACAGATGATTCGCCTTTTTCAAGTTTAACCGAGCGTGAAATGCAAGTGATGTTAATGATTACCAATGGCTTAAATATGCAGGACATGATCGATCGTTTGTTTCTCAGTGCTAAAACCATTAACGCATATCGGTATCGAATGTTTGGCAAGTTAGAGATTACAAATGATGTAGAGCTAACTTATCTAGCCATGAAACACGGTTTGATTGACCGCCCCATTGAGTCTTAATCCCTATTATGAGCGATGAACAATCCTCTCGGTCGCTTAGTATTTTTCTGTCCAATTTGACCTCATCCCCTGGCGTGTATCGAATGCTTGATGCAACGGGTACTGTTTTGTATGTAGGTAAAGCCTCTAATTTACATAAACGTGTTAATAGTTATTTTAATAAGAGCTCTACAAGTGTCAAAACCCGATCATTGGTGACTCAAATCTCATCAATAGACGTTAGCGTGACTCGCAGTGAAACAGAAGCTTTGCTCCTGGAAAGTAACCTAATTAAATCATTGCGTCCGAAATACAATATTTTGATGCGAGATGATAAAACCTATCCTTTTATCCATGTTTCCTCAGGTCATACGTTCCCTCGTATGGAATTAACGCGAGCGAAAAAAAAACCACAAAAGGGTGAGTTCTTTGGACCTTATCCGAGTGTGACAGCTGTTCGAGAGACTGTGGGTATTATTCAAAAGGTGTTCAATATTCGTAATTGCAGTGACAGTTTTTTCAGTGCGCGTTCAAGACCTTGTTTGCAATATCAAATTAAGCGCTGTAGTGCACCCTGCACGGGCTATATTTCTGCTGAGGATTATCAACGCTCATTGTCTAATGCAAAACTGTTTCTGCAGGGCAGGAGTCAGCAGATACTTGATGAACTGGCTGCACGAATGGATGTGGCTGTTACGAAGTTGGCTTTTGAAGACGCCGCTGTATTGCGGGATCAAATTAAACAATTACGTTTGGTGCAAGAGCAGCAGGGAATGGTTCAGTTGCGAGGCGATGCCGATGTGATTGCCATAGAAGCGCGCCCAGGTTTTGCCTGTATTCAGTGCGTCACGGTGCGTGAAGGAGAAGTGTTAGCCAGTCAAAGTTTTTTTCCAACCGTGCCGACCTTCAGTGTGGGCGATGAAGCAAGGCTATGGCAACATGTTTTTGCCACGTTTATTGCCTATTATTACGTAGACACCCCAGAGCGCATTCCAGCGTTGATTATCACAGATCACGATATTGAAGATTTTCACGCGACACAAACCTTACTCAGTGACTTGCGTGGTAAGGCTTGTCAAATACAGTTTCGACCTAAAGGTGCGAAAGCGCGTTGGTTGGATTTTACGGTCAATAATTTACGCCAGTCCATTGCTGAGCATACGACGTCAGCTAACACCATGGCCACACGCTACCGCGCTTTATGTGCATTAATTAACCTACCGTACCCCATTTCTCGTATGGAGTGTTTTGACATTAGTCATACACAAGGTGACTCAACAATTGCTTCGTGCGTGGTGTTTGATGAGCAGGGGCCCAGTAAACGTCATTATAGACGATTTAATATTACTGGCATTACGCCTGGTGATGACTATGCGGCGATGGAGCAAGCCATCACTCGTCGATTAAGGCGGCTGGCAGAAGGCAATCGTTTGCCTGATGTTTTAATTGTAGACGGGGGCAAGGGACAAATGACGGTTGCACGGCGTGTGTTGGCCGCGCTACAAATAGATGGCGTCACTTTGGTTGGGATAGCAAAAGGACCTGATCGTAAAGCAGGGTTTGAGCGTTTGATGATTGGCAACGGATCAGAAGAAATAACCTTACCAGCCGACTCGCCAGCCTTGCATCTCTTGCAGCATATCCGAGATGAATCTCACCGATTTGCAATTACAGCTCATCGTAAAAAAAGACAAAAAGTCAGTTTCGAATCCTCGTTAGATAGCATTGAGGGGGTTGGGCCGAAAAGACGTCAAGCGTTACTAGGACGGTTTGGCGGTATACGCGAGTTGGCTAAAGCGCCCATTGAGGAAATTGCTAAAGTGCATGGAATTAGTCAAGAGTTGGCCGAGAGAGTGTATCAACATTTTCATCAAAATCGTTAAGATGCCGATTTAAATAGTTTGCTAACGCCTCTTTCCCTTCGGCATCAATTCTCAAACCTAACTTTGTTCGTCGCCACAAAATGTCCTCACAGGTCTTGGCCCATTCTTCACGAATCAGGTAGTTGACTTCAACAGCATACAGGGTGTCACCAAAACAGTACCCCAGAGAACTTATCTCAGTGCATCCGTTCAGAATTAACTCGCATCGAGTGCCATAACTATCCAAATATCGTTTTAATATCTCTTCATTGAGCCAATGGTATTTTTCTTTGGCGTGTTGTTGGTATGCGTCGAAGTCCATGCTTCCCTTGATCGCGCCAGGCAGTGGGGCACTATTTGTTTGAGAATCGGGCAGCTCAGGAAAAACAGCTCGTAATTGATCAATCGCCTCCTGCGCCAATTGACGATAAGTGGTTATTTTTCCACCATAAAGGGTCAGTGAGGGGGCAGGAAGTGTTGAAAAATGAATAGAATAATCTCGACTAAGTGAGGATGCATTCTTTCCTGTCGCAGATAACAAGGGTCGCACTCCACTCCATGAGTTGATGATGTCGCTTGCATGCAAAGGTTTAGTAAAATAACGGCGAATTAATGCGAATAAATAGTCAATTTCGTTTGAATCGATGCTAATGTCATCTAGTTTGCCGGTAAATGGGACGTCTGTGGTGCCTATCATCGTATGTCCATGATAGGGCACTATAAAGACCACTCGCTTGTCCTCGTGTTGCAATAAATAGGCATGATCACCTTCATACAGTTTATGAACAACAATATGACTGCCTTTAATCAGTGAGAGCGTGTGATGCATTGAAATGTTTAATAGTTTGCTAACTGGTTCAACCCACGGTCCGGCGGCATTAATGACTGTTTTGGCAAACACCTGAAAAGGCTCGTTGGTGTTGGTCTGTAAAGTTAGGTGCCACAAGTTGTCGTTTGCTTGTGCTGTGATGAGTGTGGTTTGGGTTAAAATTGTCGAGCCATGCTGCTTTGCTTGCAGTGCATTGCTGATGGTTAGACGGGCATCATCGGTGACGCAGTCGTAGAATAGAAAGCCTTTTTTTAAGCGTTTTAATAAGGGCAGAAACCAAGGTGATTCTGGTGGGCGCTTGATGAATTTACTATTTGGCAGTTTATTAATGCGACTGAGGTGGTCATATAAGAACAACCCTGCTCGCAATATAAAAGCAGGGCGCATATTTTTTTCGTGGGGCAGTACGATAGGGAGTGGGTGAACCAGATGAGGAGCGAGCTTTAAGAGCATTTGACGTTCATTGAGGGCTTTTTTGACGAGCTTGAAGTCAAAGTACTCTAAATATCGCAAGCCACCGTGAATTAGCTTACTGCTGCTGGATGATGTTTTGGACGCCAAGTCGTCTTGTTCAACCAGCAGAACAGATAGTCCACGCAGCGCTGCATCAGCAGCGCAACCACAACCATTGATTCCGCCACCAATAATCACTACATCAAAGACTCGGTCCATGTGTCGAGTGCTCCATTATAACAACGACGCTTGGGTGAATACGGCCGTTGGGCCAAGGCCCAACCTACTTTACCCTACATTTCGTTCTTTTTCACCGGTATAAAGCTGGCGAGGTCTGCCAATTTTAGAGTTTGAGGCGACCATTTCTGTCCAGTGAGACATCCAGCCTATGGTGCGAGCGAGAGCAAAAATCACCGTGAACATGTTGGTTGGAATACCAATCGCACTTAAGGTTAATCCTGAGTAAAAATCAACGTTAGGATAGAGTTTTTTCTCAATAAAATACGGATCTTCCAATGCAATTCGTTCTAATTCCATGGCGAGTTTAAATAAAGGCTCGTCTTGCGCGCCAACGGCTTTTAACACTTGGTGACAGGTTTCACGCATGACTTTGGCTCGTGGATCATAGCTCTTGTAAACACGGTGACCAAATCCCATTAAACGGAAGGGGTCGTTTTTGTCTTTAGCACGTTTGATGAAATGCTCAATTTGGCTCACATCACCAATTTCTTGCAGCATGGTCAAACAGGCTTCGTTTGCACCACCATGTGCAGGCCCCCAAAGTGCGCTGATGCCAGCAGAAATACAAGCAAATGGATTGGCACCGGTTGAACCGGCTAGTCTAACAGTGGATGTTGATGCATTTTGTTCATGATCAGCGTGCAGGGTGAAAATCTTATCCATCGCACTGACGATAACGGGGTTAGGCACATATTTCTCAGAAGGCATGCCAAACATCATGTGCAGGAAGTTTTCTGCATAAGACATGCTGTTTTGAGGATACATGTAGGGCTGACCTACAGAGTATTTATAACTCATGGCAGCAATCGTTGGCATTTTGGCGATGAGTCGAATCGAGGAAATGTAGCGATCTTGAGCGTTGTTCAAGTCCATGGAATCATGATAAAACGCAGAAAGAGCGCCAACAATGCCGACCATGATAGCCATAGGGTGCGCGTCACGACGAAAACCGTTTAGGAATTGATACAGTTGTTGATGCACCATCGTGTGGTTGTTAACTAAGCTGACAAATTTAGTTTTTTCAGTCGCATCAGGTAGCTCGCCATTCAATAACAGATAGCAAACATCCAAGAAATCCTTTTTTTCAGCCAATTGTTCAATAGGGTAGCCACGATACAATAAGGTTCCTTTGTCGCCGTCGATATAAGTGATTTTGGACTCACAAGCGGCAGTAGACATAAAACCCGGATCATAGGTAAAAAAATCATGCGAACCAAGCTTACCGATATCAATCACATCATTGCCTAATGTAGGGCTATAAATGGCTAGATCAATGGGTTCATGGCCTGGTATGTTCAATTGAGCCGTTTTTTGAGTCATGTGGATTCCTGGATTTTTGTGCGATGAAAATAGTGAGATTAATTTTAGAGGCAATTGAAATAAAAGACAAGGATTGTGTTTAATGTGATATACTATGTGCTAAAAATTAGCGCAACAATGAGGTGCGACATGATTACATTAAATCAGCTAGGAATGACCTTTGGCGACAACTTGCTTTTTTACGACGTGAATTTGAATTTGCTGCCCGGTAATTCCTATGCCTTAGTGGGTGCGAATGGATGTGGTAAATCAACGTTCTTCAAGCTCATTACTGGGGAAGAAGAACGAAGTGATGGGGAAGTGATTATTCCAAAAGATGCAAGCATCGGTTGGTTGAAACAAGATCAGTTTCGTTATGAAAACACACCTGTTGCAGATATTGTCATGCAAGGAAAGCCTGCTTTGTGGGAAGCGTTGCAAGAAAAAGAGGTCTTGTTGGCATTTGAAGAATGGGATGATAAAACGGGCTTTCGTTTTGCAGAGCTTGAAGAGCTTATTTTTCATTATAACGGTTATAATGCAGCCGTTGATGTAGAACGTATTTTAACAGGTTTAGGTATACCGGTTGACTACCACACTCAACCCTTAAAAAGTTTATCAGGTGGTTACAAGTTGCGTGTACTGCTTGCACAAACCCTGTTCCAGAATCCCTCTATTTTGTTATTGGATGAGCCTACCAACCATTTAGACATTCTATCTATCCAATGGCTGGAAAAATTTTTAAAAAATGAATTTGAAGGCTTGGTCATTTTTATTTCTCATGATAAAGAATTCATTGATAATCTGGCTGATTTTATACTTGATCTAGACTATGGCGAGATCAGACAATATCGTGGCAATTACGATCGATTTTTGGCAGAAAAACAATTAGTCCAAGAGCAAAAATTGATTGAAAAGAAAAGCGCTGAAGATAAAGTGGCACACATGCAAAAATTTGTGGACCGCTTTAAAGCCAAGGCATCTAAAGCTGGGCAAGCAAAATCACGCATGAAGATGATTGAAAAAATTAAAATCCCTGATTTGGTGAATTCATCAAGAATTGCGCCTACCTTTAATTTTGTACCTAAACGCCCCTCTGGCAAGCAGGCGTGTAAAATCGAAGGGTTGAGTAAAGCGTACGAAGACAAACAATTATTCAAAAAATTTAATTTAGAGATCAATCGCGGCGATAAAGTCGCCATCATGGGGGTGAATGGTCGAGGCAAATCAACCTTGGTTAAAATACTCATTGACTTGATTGAGCGTGATGAGGGTCTTATCACTTGGGGCAATGAAGTCCGCATCAGTTATTTTTCACAAGACCATCATGAACAATTAAACAAGTCCATCAGTGCCTTTAACTGGTTGAATGATTTGTCTACAGGCAGTACCGAGCAGCAAGTACGCAAAGTCTTAGGTCAGATGTTGTTTGTAAAAGACGAGGTCGATAAAGACATTCTAGCATTGAGCGGGGGAGAGTCGGCTCGACTCTTGTTAGCTAAAGTGATTTTGGAGTCCCCAAATGTCTTGATCTTAGATGAGCCAACCAACCACATGGACATTGAAACCATTGAAGAGCTAGCCAAAGCCTTGGCGGCATTTACGGGCACGCTTATTTTTGTGAGCCATAATCGATACTTTATTGAGAAAATAGCGACACGAATTTTGTATTTTTCTGATACAACAAAAATCAGGGATTTCAAAGGACGGTATGCTGATTTTGTTATGGAGTAGACTGAAGACTAGCAACCATTCAGCACCTTTTCAAAGAAGCGCCATATTTGACAAAAAACCGTCTTTGTAAACGTTAGCAAAGACGGTTTTTTTATTCACTAGGGTCTGTTGACAACTCATATTTCGACGTCCGGCAACGTAGCCGTGCAGGAGATGAATTGTCAACACGCCCTACAATGTTTAAATCAATTGCCTCAACAATGCATTAATTTCATGAATTCGCTCTTCATTTGCAGTCGCATCCAGTGAAAATTTCAATTTGGTGGGGCCTTCTAGTTGATATCGTTTGCTATGCAGTTGGATGAGGGTTATCAGTGCGCCGGCATTGATATTGGGTTGAGAACCAAATTCTACTTTACCCTGTTGTCCAGAAGCTTGGATACGAACAATACCCAGTTGAGTCGCTAGAAATTTTAACTCAGTGATTAAAAACAATTGTTTAACCGGTTGGGGCAATAAGCCAAATCGATCGATCAACTCCACTTGGAGCTCGCGCAGATGTTGTGCGTTGCTGGCATTGGAGATGCGTTTGTACATGATGAGACGGATATGCGTGTCGCCAATGTAGTCTTCGGGGATAATCGCACTCATGCGTAAATCAATCTCTGGTCCTTGATTCATGGGCGCTGATAACTCAGGCGTTTTGCCAGCTTTTAAGTCACTGACGGCTTTATCCAACATTTCCATGAATAAGTTAAATCCAATGGCGTGCATATTCCCGCTTTGGCCTTCGCCTAGAAGTTCTCCTGCACCGCGAATTTCTAAATCATGGGTGGCGAGCGTAAAGCCTGCCCCTAGGTCTTCCAAGGATACAACGGCTTCTAAGCGCTTCACCGCATCTGCAGTGAGTGCTTTAGCATTGGGTGTTAGCAAATATGCATAGGCTTGATGATGTGAACGGCCGACACGACCGCGTAACTGGTGCAATTGTGCCAAACCAAATTTATCGGCTCTGTCGATAATTATTGTGTTGGCAGTTGGAATGTCAATGCCTGTTTCAATGATGGTGGTACAGACTAGAACGTTGAAGCGATGATGATAGAAGTCTGACATGATGCGCTCAAGCTCTCGCTCTTTCATTTGACCATGAGCGCTACTGATTTTGGCCTCGGGAACGAGCGTTTGCAAATCTTGGCAGATTCGTTCAATGGTTTGGACATTGTTATGCAGGAAAAATACCTGCCCGCCGCGTAAAATTTCACGCAAAATAGCTTCACGCAAAGTGGGGTCACTTCGCTCTTGCCAGAATGTTTTAATGGCTAAACGTTTTGCAGGTGGCGTGGCTATCAATGAAATATCTCGAATGCCGGCCATCGCCATGTTCAATGTTCGTGGGATAGGTGTGGCGGTCATGCACAGAATATCAATGTGCGTGCGCAGCGATTTGATGTGCTCTTTTTGCTTCACACCAAATCGGTGTTCTTCATCAATGATCAACAAGCCTAAATTACTAAACTGGATGTCTTTTTGAAATAACTTGTGTGTGCCTATCACGATGTCTGTACGGCCATTTTGCAAGGTTTGAATGACGCCAGTGGTTTCTTTGGCACTCCTAAAGCGTGACAAGAGTTCAATGTTGATTGGAAAATCGGCAAATCTATCTCGAAAGGATTCAAAATGTTGACCTGCAAGTAAAGTAGTAGGCACAAGTACGCACACTTGTTTTCCATTTTGTACGGCAATAAACGCAGCGCGCATCGCCACTTCGGTTTTACCAAAACCGACGTCACCACAAATGAGGCGATCCATCGGACGAGGAGACGTCATGTCGTGAATAATTTGATGAATGGCTTGTAATTGATCGGTCGTTTCAGTGAAGGGGAACCCACTGGCAAAACGCTGGTAATCAGCCGCATCAAATTGATATTGGTGGCCAGGTTTTGCTTCACGTTTTGCGTATATTTCCAAGAGTTCAATGGCCACGTCGTGAATTTTTTCAGCAGCTTTCTTTTTTTCTTTTTGCCATTGATCCGTCCCTAATCGATGCAGTGGTGCATGTTCTGCATCAGCACCGGTGTAACGACTGATGGCATTTAGCGCGGTCACTGGTACGTATATTTTGTCATCACCTGCATAGCTTAATATTAAAAATTCATTCACATTGCCATCGTTTTCCATGGTTTGTAGCCCAAGATAACGGCCAACACCAAATTGCAAATGCACCACGGGGGCGCCAATGCGTAACTCGGCTAGATCTCTAATGATAAGATCTGGATCCACCGCTTTTTGATGGCTACGGCGCTGCGGGGTGCTTTGATCACCAAACAGTTGTGATTCAACGATAATCGATAATCCTTTATCGAGTAATTCTGCGCCCTCAATCAGAGGGCCTGTGGTGATGTTAATTGAGGCTGTATCGTTTAGAAACGCCTGCCATGAGGGTTGTATTTTGGGGGATAACTGCGTTTGTTTTAATAAATCCAGTAACACTTCACGACGACCTGCGCTCTCCACGACGAGTAAGTAGCGTCTTGTTGAATCACTCATCCACTCACAAAGCTTATGCAATGGTTGTGGCGCTTGGCGTTCGATGGGCAATACAGGTGGAATTGCGACATGAACATTAAACGCGTTTTTTTTCTCACTAGGATGATGGTAGACGCGAACTTGTTTGTACTGATTGGCAAGTGTTAATAATTCAGTCGGGGTTAAAAAACAAGTGTCAGGTGAGAGTAGGGGTCGTGTAATGTCGTATTGTCGTTGTTCATAGCGAGTATTTAACTCTTTAAAAAATTGCTCGGCAACGTCTTGAGTGGATTCAATCAGACAAATGGTCGCGTCTTGCGGTAAAAAATCAAAAAAAGTGGCTGCCTTTTCAAAAAATAATGGTAAATAATATTCTAGGCCACCGAACAACTTACCTTCAGAGACAGCTTCATAGATTGGGCAAAGGCTTGGATTGCCGGTGAATTTTTCTCTAAATGCGCGACGAAACAAAGCAACGCCTCGCTCATCTAAAGCATATTCACGTGCGGGTAAAATTTGAACTTGAGCTATTTTTTCAATCGTGCGCTGCGTTTCAGGATCAAAACGTCGCAAACTATCCACTTCATTATCAAATAACTCAATGCGAAAGGGCTGGTTGCTGCCCATGGGGAAGAGATCGATAATTGCTCCGCGAACGGCAAATTCGCCATGTTCTAGCACCTTGCTCACGCAATGATAACCGGCTTGCTCAAGGCGCTGTCTGAAGGGGGCAACGTCTAGCGTTTGCCCTTCCTGTAGCACGAGCCCATATTGGTTTAAAAACTCCGGCGGGCACAGGCGATGCATTAACGTACTGGCTGCACTGATGACAATCGCGTTAGTTGATTGTTGTAAGCGACTTAAGGTGTATAGGCGTTCAGAAACCAGATCTTGATGCGGTGAGAAGTGATCATAGGGCAGAGTTTCCCAATCAGGGAAGAGCAATACTTCAGGAGAATTTTCTTCATCTTTTAAAAAAAATCGTAATTCTTCTAACAATTGGCTAGCCGTTAAATTATCGGGCGCAACCAATAGTTTAACCCCCGATGTATGTTGACCATACTCGGCCAGAACCAGTGGCAAACTGCTGCCATATAACTGACCCCAAGTTTGTTTTGCAGAAAAGGTCTCAGGGAGAAGAATAGACTTGGACATGGTTGATATCATCTAAATTTTGTAAGGGCTTAGTATACTTAACTTTTACTAGAAATACATGCGACAACCGTGATTGACAAGCGAAGATAAGCTAATATAATTCGCATCCTGTCCCTTTTTAAGCGTGAAGAACGATGCCCAAAAACACACACCGACCAGCTTCAGCGAATACGCTATTTCAATACACGATAAAAGAGATTCACACAGCACTTCTGGAAAGCGCCAGAGACGGAAAAGAGTTAGCAACACGTCTTCATACAAGTGATCGCATTACATTACCTACTCATCTAGGTAAGTTTCTTTTTAATGGCCTTCCTTTAACGCTTGAGCGACTGAGCCAACTATCCATTGATGATGCATCAACGCAGATAGGAGAGCATTATGATGTCTTGTTACCTGAGCGACAACCTAAAGCAAGACTCTATTCAAAGACCTACTTGCATCGGGTTAGTTGTGCAGTTACTTCAATACGTTCTGCGGCAATTTTATTGGGCATTCGAGATCATACCCTTGCGAGACGTTTCTCTGATATGATTTACGAGGTAAATGGAATACAGTCCGAAGTAACATTTGATTTCTTTAGAACCTTATCCCCTGAAGAAGTTAAGGCTCACTGTTCTGATAAAATGACCGTAAAAGAACCCAATTTTAATCTTCCTCATGAACGATTTAACTTAACACCAGATATTCCTGAAGACAAAACAGCTCTGTTGACTATCGGAAACCCATTGTCCTCATTTTTCAAAATACTAGAGCGTGCTGACAACTCATCTTCTCAAGCCGCGCGGCGTCGAAATATGAAGGGTCAACGCGCCCTAGGTCCTTTAACCCGTTCGTATCCAGATATTTTATACTCATCGAGTAATGAAGAGTTGATCTCACCTATTAATATGGCGAGTAAAAAACGAAAAAAAATAGAACGTTATACAACAGAGAATGCTACATTGAATGTTGGTCAATTATCAGGTTTATCGATGTTTTCTCCAGTGAAGGAGTATGCGTTTAGAATACGCAAAAAACGCGTCGATGATTCGGGTTTTGTTTACCCAGAATTGGGATCGGCCAATCGTCGTGCTAAACCTTCACTGCCAATAACAACCGATGATAACTTACTAACGTTATGCGACGCGATAACAATTCATTCTCAATGGCATGACTTAGGTGATGATTCATTGTTTGAGGATGAAGGACTACAAGACGTGTTCTCAGAGGAGCACTCTGAGCTTGATTTTGAGGATGACGGTCAGTTACTGGATGCTGTGGATTGGCGTTATGATAGCTTGACTATGAACTAACGCCTGGATGTAATGTGTTCGTCTCGATTTTATGAAAAGTCCCCACCGCCGAATCCCTGCGGTGGTGAGGATTTTTCATAAAGTCGTGTTAGTATAATTCTCAAAAATTGGCGTTCACACAGTGTATCCCATACGTTTTAGCGCATCTGGTTGAAGGATATGAACCTGCTTTTTACTGATGGTAATGATATGATTTTTTTTGAGTCCAGACAGTAATCTGCTGATTGTTTCCGTAGCGAGTCCTAAATAATGCCCGATTTCTTGATAGCTTAACGGCAGTAAAAACTCAGGATGAGCTATGTCTGTTGATAGCCTTTTCGATAAATCGAGTAAAAAGGCGGACAGTTTTTGTTGCGCTGTATTCCATTTTAAATAAGAACCCGAAGCCATTTGCTGGCTCATTAAATATAAAATACGACTCAGTAACTCAGGCTCTGAGCGAATTAACTCCATAAAGTTAGGGTAGGGTATTTCACACACTATGGTGTCGGTTAACGCAGTAGATGAATAAACATAATGCCCGGTGTAAATAGCTTCATATCCATACACTTCGTCTTTGAAATACAAACTTCGAATGACTTCATGACCAGCAGGATCGGTTTCATGTGTTTTTAAAGCCCCCTGTTCAATAGCATACAGATGAGTAAAGGCATCGTGAGCGTGATGCAGGGTCTCATTTCGTTTAAGATGACGTTTTCTGGGCGTAATGCCTGCTTTATCATTATAAAAGCAAAAGTGAGCCAGTGAGCATTGGGTGCATGTTGGTTTAGTCATCATAGATTGACCTATTGAATGTTGATACAATTATATACCTATTCAACCCATATTTTCAGGTTCACTGGGTCCAACACCACGGCTGTCGCATTAAAATTTGATCAACCTGCCGTAGGTTGGGCCTTGGCCCAACAATCTAGCTATTAGATTTCGTTTTATTTGACGAAGAGTAAGAAATAAGATCAAATGCCACATTCAAATTTTGATGATGTGGCACGATGCATGAGGTTGGGTACATACGCATTTCTAGAAAAAAATTGTACCCACTCACTGAGATTTTATT
>CANJSM010000053.1 GCA_947477015.1 Legionellaceae bacterium | reverse complement strand
CGTTTAACTCTTGGGTCTTTTAATACACCAAAGTGAGTTTCAAATGATTCAGAGACATCCTTGTTCATGAGTTGTTTATCAGTCTTTATTAAAGCGAATAGATAAACCTGTCTGGCATGGGCATATCAAGATATTTTTACTCAACCAAAATACCACATTCTTTCAAAACCGTGCCACCTGATGACACCCTCATCCGCCCTGTCGGGCACCTTCTCCCCAAGGGGAGAAGGGAAAATCAACCATTTAAATGGGACAGCCGTGGCGACAGACGTGTTTTCGATTGATAAAAATATATTTATAGTATATAATTATCTATAAATACTGGAGGTGAATTATGACCAGGTTAGCGATTTTAGAGTCCTCTCATGATTTAGATGATCAAGTTTTAAAACGCAATACGCGCAACGCCATTGCGCTTTTTCGACATTGGGGATTAAAAAATGAGGAAGAATGCAATCTCTTTGGCGGGATAAGCCTGGCGCAATTAGCAAAATTTAAAAAAGGAACCGCTTTCATATCTGGTCGCGATACCATTGAACGGGTTGGTAACTTATTGGGAATTCATAAGAATCTTAGGATTTTATATCCCTATAATCGAGAGGTTGTCTATCAGTGGATTAAGGGGCGAAATCTTAAATTACATAATTCAAGTCCCTTGGACATCATGCTGGAGTATGGTTATATTGGAATTGCTCAAATAAGACGCTTGACTGATCATAGTCGAGGCCAATAATTATGACTCTATTTGATAGGGCGATTGATTACTCGCGGGATGTGTTTCGAAATATTCGAGGTATACACGAGTCGCAGCATTTATTTGACGATCTAAGTGATGATCCAGCAGACTGGGACGCTGCCAATATCATCGATGTTTATACTCATCCCGTATTAACAAACACTTCTGTGATTCAGCGTCCTTTTGATTATAGTAAAAATGATTTTATTGATTATCCTTTTGAACATATTACTGCAACTCGCTATAGTGATGGCTCTACGGCATGCTGGTATGGATCAGAGACGCTAGAAACAACCATTTATGAAACCAAGCATCATTTTATTGAGGAAATTCGTAATTCACGCGATGTTTTTTATACACAAAAAACCATTACAATAGATAGACGCATTGCGATGGTTAATTGTCAAGGACTAGCATTTGACTTATCTGACAAAGCCACAGAATTTCCATGGTTAGTGGACTCAGTCAATTACACAAGGTGTCAGGAGTTAGGTCGACGAGTAGCACGTGAAGGACACCCTTTGTTAAGAGTACCGTCCGCCAGACAGGCAGGAGGTGTTAATCTCGTGGTTTTTAAACAGCAACCGCTTTCAAATGTACGTGATTACTGTAACTTGCAATATGTTTATGATTTATCTGCTGAGGAAATACGAATTTACCGAGGTAAAGATGAGCTGAACATTTAACCGTTCAGCACTTTTCACAGAAACGCTATATACCCATCCGACCTGAAGTTCTTGGTTTTTCATTTTTGCTTTTTGTGCCTACGGTCTCCCCAGAACCTCATAACTCAGCTTGATGAAAACCAGTCACTCGAACAGACAATCGTGTTTGATTCAATGTGTTTTTAACTTGAATGGTTTCGTTAAGGTACCCATCGGTTAAAGCGATGGCTTCGATAGCAATATTAATATGATGATTCTGGGTAATTACTTTAATGTGTTGACCCTGCTCAATGAGAGGGGCTTCTTTCAACTGTTTTTCCTGCAAAATAGTATTTTGATAGATGGGATATTTTAACCATCTATTGTTAGGAAGAGTGCTTAAGGGCGAGGATCTTAAACCCGATATGTCACGTTTTTTTAACGAGAACGTACTGCTATCCAAGTGCGTTTTACTCTGAATGTCTTGGTTTGAGACCAGCACAAGGGCATATGCGCGGACCTTGAACCAAACAGCAGTCTGAAGCTTCTCATCGTTCGATAACCATACGCAGACTCGTTTTGGTGTAGGGTAGGAGAGTTTGACGTTGGCTTTTATATCTTCAACTGCAACATTACTGTCGTTTATTCGTGAGATTGGCGTTACTTTTATATTGATGTAGCCTTGAGTTTTAAGCTGTTCGAATAAGGCCTTTTTTGCGATTTCAATGAGTACTTTTTCTGACGTGTGATGAGGTTGTTTGACCTGTACTTTTGTTTTCCCTTGCCATGATGATTGAAATGGTTCAACTCGTTGTGTTAACCAGTCGAGTAATTTTTCTTTAGTGATGATTTCACCAGGGGCCGGGTGACTGTCTAGCGGAATGCTAAACCATTGCTGTTGGCGAGGTGCTGCATTTTTTATGATCAGGATGTCACCCAGCTGGGATGCCTTTTCCGTCACCTCCGGTTGAAAACGCAAAATCAGTTGGGCATTGCCAGCGCTACTTATCAATAAAAAGAGAATAGCGCCTATCTTAATCGCGAATTTCATTGGTCATTTTTTCCAGTTCATCTGCAATTTGGACTGCTTTTGCATTGAGTTGGTAGATACGTTGGGCCATGGTTAATTGCATTAATGAATTCACCATGTCGACATTTGAGCCTTCAATTTGTTTTTGAAGGAGCACGCCAATGCCACTGCTGCCAGGGTTATCAATCACCGCGTCACCTGTTTTTTCAGTGGGATTGTATAATCCAGCGCCCAGCGGATTAAGTGACTCAGGATCCATGAATTTTGCCAGTTTTATTGTGCCTAATAATTGAGGTTCGGCCTCACCCTCTAAAATCGCTTCTACGTCGCCATTTTTTTGAATGTTAATCTCTAGCGCATCTTCTGGAATTTGGATGTTGTCCGCTAATCTTAAGCCATCTTGTGTCGCTAAATAGCGCTCACTGTCAACGGTTAAGCTTGAATTTCGGGTGTACGCCATGTTGCCATCGGTGTTAAGTACTTGAAAAAATCCATTGCCATCAATGGCTAGATCATTCCAGTTGTTTGACGGTTTTAATGGGCCATTACTGAAGTCTTTTGATGTGCTATGCACCGTGGTTCCTAAGCCAATTTTGGCACCTGTTTGATGTTGAAATAGCGGTGTCGTGCCATCAATGTTTTGATATAACGCATCTTCAAACGTCAGCTTGGTCGCCTTGTAATTGGGGGTATTTAAGTTCGCAAGATCATTTGCAATTTTATCAATATAAAATTCCTCAGCTTTCAATCCGCTCGCGGCAATTGCCAGTGCATCAGACATTTCCTTCTCCTAATTGTTTAATGGCTGAAGATAATAAGCCATCAGCGGATCGCATCACTCGCTGTGAGGCTTCAAAGTGACGAGATGTTTTCACCATCTCCATCATTTCATCCATTGATTTGACATTGGATTGCTCAAGGAAGCCTTGTAGCACGTGAGTTGCATTGTTAGTCGGGACGGGCGCTTCTAAACTGTGATACAAACCTTGCCCTTGATAGTTTAAGGCTGACGGGTTAGAGAATTGGACAATATTGATTTGATCAATTTGATGATCGTCTACGAACAGAGCGCCACTTTTATCGATCGTGTATGCATTATCATCCACTCTTAACACGCCGCTTTTGCCGAGTAATTTTGCACCATTTACTGTGGCTAGTTCACCGTGCTCATTGACGTGAAAGTCACCGCGACGCGTATAAAAAACACCTTCGTCGGTTTGAACTTCAAAATAGCCTTCACCCGAGAGAGCCAGTTCACTTGGACGACCTGATTGCATGAATGTGCCTTGGGTGTCTTGTGTAGAGAGCAACATATTTTGACTAACAGAAGCCATTTCAGCATTGATTTGATCGTCAAAGCTTTGGGCATCAATCACTTGGCGTTTAAAGCCTGGTGTTTGCATATTGCTGACGTTTTGACTGATAGACTGTAATCGCAATTGATCTTGTAGCATGGCCACTTGCGTGGCGGTGATTGCATCAAGCATTTTTTTTCCTCAAGTTACAATACTAAATGATTCAATTTGAATATTGACCGGAATTTCATTCATTCCCAATACGGTTAAATGCGGAATCACCCGCTGTGTTAATTGTTTGATATGGCGCCGCAATAGCGATGAGCACAATAAAACGGGACGTTTACGCTCAGTCAACATGCGTTCAACTTGCTGAGCTAACGAGGTGATAAAGCTTTCTGTCAGGCTCGGTGCCAAGGCAAAATGATTGTTGGTGATGCTGGAGCTTAGTTTTTGCTCTAGAGCCGGTGCTAGTGTCATGACCGGCAAAATGGATTGATTCAACATTAATTTTTGGCAGATGGGGGTTGCTAGTCGTGCACGAACGAGTTCTGTTAATTGGTTGGTGTCGGTAATGGTTTTGCTGTGTTCAAGAAGAACTTCCAAAATGATTGAGAGAAACCGAATGGATACTTTTTCTTGAAGTAAATTTTGTAACACTCGTTGTACATGGCCAAAAGGCAGTAATGCTGGAATTAGCTCATCTCGTAATGAGCTGATGTTGTCTTGCTCAAGCAAGGTTTCAGTGTGTGCTCGAGACAATAGTTCAGATAGGTTGTTTTGCACGACATCGCTGACATGTGATGTCAGAACAGACAAGGGCTCATAGGTGGTGTAGTCATTGGCAAGGTTGTTGGTACTGGTATTGACCCAGATAGCCGGCATCCCAAAGGTTGGGTCACGCACGGCTATTCCATTTAGCGTAACCTGCGTATCCGTGCTTGAAGATAAAGATTTTTGAGCAATTGCTAACACCTTATCTAAATGCAGTTGATGGGTACCTTGAAGATTACCCTGAATATAGATTGAATAATAAGGGTAGTTCAATTTCTTTTCGGCACTTAATTTTATCTCAGGCATGACAAAACCCAAGTCATAAGCCAAACGTTCGCGCAGTTGTTCAATAAGCAGTAGAAAAGCGGTTTCTTGTATCAGTAATTCACTGAGTAATGCAGGATTTAGTTGAATGTCTATAGGGTGGATACGTATTTTTTCATACAATGACTCGTCGTTTGATTCATCCAATGCAGTGCTTTGCTGCTTTGTTTTTAGGGCATAAATTGTTCCGGCTATAAAGAGTGCTAGAATAATCAACACTGGCATCAAGGGAATGCCTTTTAAACACAAAAGCCCTAATAGGCAGCAACAGACCACCACTAAACTTTTTGGATAGGCCCCAACTTGCTTAGCCACTTCACTCCCTAAATGAGCATCAGTTGCAGCACGGGTGACGATGATCCCTGTTGCCATTGAAATTGTCAGGGCAGGGATTTGAGTGACAAGGCCATCACCAACAGTCAGTAGGGAATAAGTATGAATCGATTCACTAAAACTCAATCCCTTCTGTGCCATGCCAATAGCAAATCCACCGATGATATCGACCAGAAGAATTAAAATACCGGCAATGGCATCGCCTTTTACAAACTTGCTGGCGCCATCCATTGCACCATAAAAATTTGCTTCTTTTTCGATTTGTGAGCGTCTCATTTTTGCTTCGGTTTGAGAAATAAGACCCATGTTTAAATCTGCATCAATGCTCATTTGTTTGCCAGGCATACTGTCCAAAGTAAACCGCGCCGCTACTTCAGCAACCCGCTGAGCACCATTGGTCACTACCACGTATTGCACGATGATCAATATCATGAACACTACGAGACCCATGACGTAGTTATCATGAATCACATATTGCCCAACCGCACCAATGACACGGCCGGCATCGCCATTGGATAAAATTAGGCGTGTGGCTGAGACATTTAGTGCTAGTCGAAATAGGGTGGATATTAATAAGAGAGCTGGGAACGTTGAAAAACTGAGTGGTTTATCCGTATAAAAGGTCAGCAATAGAATGGTCAAGGCCCAGCTGAAGTTGGTGATTAATAGTAAGTCGAGCAGGGCGGCAGGAATTGGAATAAATAATACGAGTAATATGCCAGTAGCAAAGACAATCATCGCCAGCTCACTACTATGACTAAAAAAATTAGGTTTTACACTCATGGCATTGCCTTTTGACGATAAACATCACGAAATACTGCTGCTACCATCGGAAAGTGCTCTCGATTCACCCATTGATTCAAATTGGATGCCGTAAACAGTAATCGTGCTAAAGTCTTGTTTTCGATAATTGGCACGTGATGCTGTTTCGCTAATTGTGTCACTTGTTTTACCATCTCAGCTTGTGCTTTACAAACTACTTTGGGAGCGGGCATTAAGCCTCGATCGTATTTTAAAACAACCGCAAACTGCGTTGAATCAAGGAGCACAACATCAGCTGTTTTGACTTGCTCGAGCGATGCGGTTTTTTGGCGAAGTTGGTGTTGTAGTTGTTTAATTTTAAGTTTTATTTTTGGATCACCTTCACGCTGGCGATACTCCTCCTTGAGTTCTTGTTTACTCATACGGTTATCTTGGTTAAAGCGCCAACGGGTATAGGCTTTATCAGCTATCGCTAAAGCCAACAATAAGACGAGCAATTTCAAAATTATTTTTGAAAACATGGGGATGATTAAGGTGAGAAGATGGCCTGGACTGGTTTTCATAAAACCTGAAAAATAGGGTAATTCGTGTTTTAAGCTGAAATAAAGTAGCCCACAAACCAAGACTAATTTAAGACTGTTTTTTCCGGTTTCAAATAATAGTTTAAGTGAAAATAGCCTCTTGCATCCCTTGATGAGGTCTAGCCGTTTAAAATCTGGCTCAAGCGGTTTTGTTGACCAGACAAACCCTGTTTGAGCCAGGGTTGCGAGAATAATTGATAACATGCCTGCTAGTGCAAAAGGAATCCATAAACTAGTCAGTTTTAACCACACAATTTGTTGTAATTGCGTCATGGCGTCGACACTAAAGGGAGTGTGTGCCGAGAGATATAGCAAGTGCCGTAACAATTGCTTGATTTGAACAACACTTGAAGGGGCTAATGCAGCAGCAACGCCCAACAAAACCAACAGAAATATACAAGTATTCAGTTCAATACTTTTACTGACCTGACCTTGTTCTTTTGCTTTTTGTAGTTTCCACGGGGTGGCTTTTTCTGTTTTTTCGCTCATGCCATCACTGCCTTCCAAGATTGAAAACAAGAGGAAAACACGTAATCAATGGCTGGATTGATATAAGTAAGCAGTAATTTAAATATTATCAGGCCTAATGTGATTTTAATGGGTAACGTTAAGAAATAAGTGCTGATCTGGGGCATATTTCGATTTAAGATGGCCACAGAAATATCAATGATCAATAAACCAATGACAACCGGGCTAGCCATCATGATGCTTAAAGAAAACAGCATGGAACATTGTTGTATGACAGGTACGTATCCATTTAACAGATCGAGCTGGCCTGGGGGTATAATCATAAACGAGAACACTAATCCTTGCATGAGTTTAAAATGTCCCCCGACAGCAAAAAAATACAATACGGCGAGCATCATCAGCAATCGAGCGGATAGAGGTTCATGAGAGTTATCGGTAGGGTTAAATATTGCTTGTGAATTAAGCCCCATTTGTGCATCCATTAATTCACCAGCAATTTGAAATACGCCAAATGCAGCATACAATGTGAGTGATAAAATAAGGCCATTGCAGAATTCACTAAGACCAGCTATTGCTAAAGCAATCTCGCTATAGGGCTCGGTTTTAATGTTCAAATGAGACGCTATGAGGGCGCTGAGTATCAATACGAACAAGAGTCTCGCATGAATAGGTACTACTCGAAGAGCTTCAATTGGTGATAACAGAAGAACGGTACACATGCGAATGGCAACCAAAAAAGTTGTTGTTAATGGAGCCACAGCAATCGTTATCATCCCAGCGCCTCAGGAATACCTAGAATAACGTTTTTGGCAAAATCAACCATCGAATGCAACATCCAGCCACCACTCAGCATTAACATCAATAAGACAACAAGAATTTTGGGAACCACGCTAAGGGTCGAATCCTGAATTTGAGTGACTACTTGTAAAATAGACACGACAAGACCGCAAATGAGTGCTGCTAAAATAACAGGAGAAGAAATGGTCAGTGCATGCCAGAGCAGTTGCTTGGATAAATAGATGGCAAAATCATTGCTCACGATAGATTTTCCCGTATTGATAGAATGGCTTCCATGCTGATAACTTTTTCATTGTAGCGATCAATTGTGATTAGTGCTCTGTATTAAATCAAAATAACGGTGTGCAGGCAAGTTTTATTTTAGTTGTTTGTAGTTCGTTCTGAGGGGGGAGCAATTGTCAACACGACCTAGTATTTTGGCTAAAGTCCAGAGAGAAGAATTATACAGCAAGAGTGAAAAACCTATCCGCCCGTGTGAAGAAATGAAGGCACTCCACCATGAAAGCGAAATAAAGGGTCCTTTGATTGAATGATCTCGCGTTCAATGGTTAAAAAATATTGTATTCGACTTTCGATAGGATCGCGGCTATAGAGTCTGGCTAGACGCAAGTAATCTTGAAAGTGCCGTGATTCGGCTTTTACCAGTGAGGCATAAAACTTAGCCAGTTTTTTGTCTGTAAGCCAAGGGACCAGCGCATTAAATCGCTCGCAGGAACGAGCTTCAATGATGGCTCCTATAATTAGTTCGTCAGTTAAATGCTGCAGATAATCATTTTTACAGACGTGTTCATGCAAGCGCTGTGCGTAAAAACAAGTTTTGAGTGGGCCGAATGGGATGTTTCGTTCTTTGAGTAGTTGCAGCACTTTTTCAAAGTGCAGCAGCTCTTCTCTTGCCAGTGGAGACATGACGTCAATCAGTTCTTGGTGCCTTGAATACTTGCAGATGAAATTGATGGCAGTGGTGGCGGCTTTTCGCTCACAATGAGCATGATCTATGAGTAAAGTTGGCAGTTCTTCAACGGCCCAAGCTAACCATGCTTCTGGTGTGGGTGCATGCAGAAAGTCAATTACAGATTGTAAATCACTAGATGTTTTTTGAGGCATAAATTAAAACCGTTTGGATTGCATTTGTTCATATTATTGTTGGGAATTATTCGTGAATACATAATGATTGTCAATGTCGACCGCCCCGATTGTTTTTTATTGAACAGTAAAGTATAAAATGATACAATATCCTGCCATCTTTTTTGTGACATGCTATGCTTCAAGATGACGTGATAGACCCACTGCATTTTTTGCTTCATTCATTGTTATTTTATTGAGAGCGGCCTTATGAAATTATTACACAGCATTGCCATTACAGTATTGTTAAGTACTTCAGCATACGCACAACAAGATATCGAACTAAATGGAACAACAGCTTACCCAGTTGTAAAAACATCGCGAAATCTTTTTCAATCCAATGGAGCGTCTAAATACATTCGACTGCTCAATATGGAGCTCTCTCAGAATGCATGGTCAAAACTGACTAAACCTGCGAACATTTTGTTAGAAACAAATCCGATTGCAACTGAGACACTCAATTTACCCACTCAGGTTCAGCTGGGTATGAATCAACTCCCGGTATTGGATCAAGGTAGTTATGGAACTTGTGTGACCTTTGCAAACACAGCCGCAATTGATGCTGTGTTGAATAGGGGCGATTACATCAGTCAACTCTGTCAGCTAGAGTTGGGACAATACCTTGAAAACAACACAAATGGTTCTTTTTTAAGTGGCTGGAGCGGCTCTATGGGGCCAATGGTGCTCACTCAAATGGATCATTTTGGTTTTGTGACGAAACACATTGAACAAACCATTGGCTGTGCAGGCTTATCCAAGTACCCAACAGATGGAAATATTCCGCAAAATGAAGTCGATTTGCCTGATTACAAAAAAATAAGCACCAGCTTGACCAATGAGACGTTTAATGTGGGTTGGTCTTCATTAATGGATTTTAATCAAGCGTTTGACGATGAGACTGATCGTAAACAATTACTTACAGCGGTAAAAGAGTCTCTCAATCACGGTGACAGACTGACGTTTGGTGTGCTGTTATTTTCCCCACAAATCGGTATGGCAGGTGCCGTTGGAAAACACACGGTGTCTAATGATACATGGATTATCACGCCAGCTATCGATGACATGATCAATATTCATGATGTTCACGGTGGACATGAGATGATCATCACAGGCTATGATGATAATGCGATTGCTACTGATGAAAATGGCCAGTTATACAAAGGCCTGTTAACGCTTCGCAATTCTTGGGGGAAATACGCAGGTGATGCCGGTAATTTTTACATGTCTTATGACTATTTTACGCGACTGACCGTTGAAGTGCAGCGTATTCGTCGATTGTATTAATCACTTAGAGTTACAGATGTTAGGAGAAATTATGAGCGTCACTACAGAAGAATTTATATTTGAAATCAACCGATTAATTGAAAGAATTTCAACACATCAATTTAACTCTTTAATGGAAAAAAGACAAAGAAACGGACATCATGTCTTTATCCCCGACTTGAAGGAACAGGAGGCCTATCGAGGACAAGGTTGGTCATTTAACCAGGGAGCATTGCATATCGATTATCCATTTGACGAAGGCGTGTGTAATGCCGCGCAAGCCTTAATTGATCGTTACATGAAACAAGCAGGAAAAACGTGGTTTCAAGCTGTACGCAAAGTGACCAATGATAACTTATTTAGCGATACCGCAGAAAAATACCAGCTGCCAATCAAGACATTAGGTGCATTCGGGGCTAACCATGCGGTTGATCCAGTTCTGCTGATACAAGCTCCGAATGGACGGCTTAAAATATTAAGTATTATTAGAAAATTTGATAATCCTCCTTCACGTGCACTGCCTGGGGGTATGGTAGAAGGTTCTGTGGAAGCCTCTTGTATACACGAGTTGTTGGAAGAGGTATTTGGTGGCAGCTTGTTTAAAGAGGGTGCCGAAAACTCGCGTGTTCTTCAGCAGCTTTACTCATCTGACCCTGCGCAAGAGTTTACTCAAAAACTAGTTTCAGTATTGCAAACTAATCTTGAAACCTTAGCGAAAAAGTATCCTGTGCTTGATATCCAATCGATATTGAGACAGCTCCTGGAAGAGGGCGATCACGCAATAACTCCTGATGCTAAAATTCGTGAAATATTGTTGAAGTTAAGTGACATGGACTTCAATATTGATAACTTCGAGCCGGAGTGTCTTTCAAGAACACAGTTTGTGATGCATATCAAAACAGAACTCTATAAACAGCTATTACCTCAACAATATAAGCTATTTGAACTTGCAATCCATGAAAGGGTAATTAAAGGTCAACCTTGCTTCAACGGCAGTGATCCAAGAAATACCTCAATGGCCTATATGGTAACGACTCCTCTGACCATCGTGTGTGATGATACCTTGTTCAATGAAGAATTTATCGATCTAACAGGCTTGGAAGTGCATGCAGATGATGATGCTGAAGATGCAAAATTTCTGCCTCTTGAAGTGTTCTTCTTTGGCACTGACGCTTCTCGAAACAGGTTGGAACCTTATTCTGATCATGGTGCTATCTTGTTGAGGGGCATGATAGATGCACTGGCACAAGGCCATCTTCAGCCAACGGATGAGATTTATAGTCAATTCAAAGAATTGGAAGTTGGTGTTAAAAAAATATGCATGTTAAGAGAAGAATCGATTAAACTACAAGCAAGAATAGATGCTTTTGATACTACACTGACCAAACTTGTTGAAAACACAACAGATGAAGATAAACTCAAACTTTTATTGGCTTTTAAAGACAATCTGAATCGTTTCAAAGAGTCAGAAAATGTTGGCCAATTTCAATCTGATGTCAATGAAACCCTCGCGATTAATCCACCGATTCAATTAAATGACTGGTACAGTCAGCTGATTGAGTGTGTGCGTGCTTTTATTCGCATCGTCACTTTTGGCTATAGCCAAGGATTTTTTGAACAGACTCCGGCAGCAAAAAAGGCCAGTGAATTTAATCAGGTACGGGATCAATGGGCTGATTATCCAGCAAGCTTTAAGCCGGTATAGCATTAGGCTCAAACCCTCGAATAATTGGCTATTTCAATTGTTTGGACAAGCTACATGTGTGTTTTTGCAGGTGGCTTTGTCCAAACGCCAATTACCATAGTCTTTCAATAAGCTCAGCAACACTGCAGTCAGCGGACTGATCTGATAGGGATAATTTTAGTCGCTCAAGTCGCGACATCATGCGTTGCTTGACTTCATCATTATTAAGCAGATCCATCATCACGCGAGTTAATTCATGTGCGTTACAGTCATATTGCAATAACTCAGGCGCAATCATTTCATTTTGCAATAAGTTACATAATCCCAAGTATTTGACTTTGATGAATCTGAATGCAGCAAAATAAGTTAAACGCGATGCCTTGTAAATGATGCACATCGGTTTGATTAACAATGCGCATTCAAGTGAAGCAGTTCCTGACGCGACTACAACGCAGTCACTGCATGCTACCGTTGCAACCGATTGACCGTTGATTAGCGTGACGGGCAAAGAGGCATCTTTAGCGAGATATGATTTAATTAAGCTCGGATCAATCGTGCCTGCAACAGGAATAACAAAATGAATATCATTGAGCTGATTATGAAGCTTTTTAGCGGTATCGTATAAAACAGGCATAAGGCGCTCAATTTCATGGACTCTACTGCCAGGCAACATTGCAACCAATCGTTTATCAAGCGGCAACCCTAATTGTTCACGTGCGGCCTTAACATCTTCACAAGCATTCACCTTGCCTACCAGAGGATGACCTACAAACGATACGGGAACGCCGGCATTTTCATAGATTTTTTTTTCAAAAGGGAGAATAACAGCCATATGGTCTATGCAATCACGTATGGTGTTAATTCGACCTGCTTTCCACGCCCAAATTTGCGGGCTGATGTAATAAATAATTCGTATACCTAAGACTCGTTTAGCAAACTTTGCTAAACGTAGATTAAACCCTGGGTAATCAACCAATATCAGTAAATCCGGCTTGTTAGCGATTAAGTGCGCTTTGATGTCTTTAAATGCACGCCGAATAACACGAAGATGCCGAATGACTTCAGATACACCGGTTACGCCGTAGCGCGCTAAATCACTAATAAGGTGCACACCACAATCTTGCATGTGTCGGCCACCAATACCACTGATTTCAATATTCGTATGGCGTGCGGTAAGCTGACGAATAAATGATGCGGCATGCATATCGCCGGATTCTTCCCCGGCAATCACAACAATGCGTTTAACTGACGACATTTCGGGTCATCAGATTAGAATCAATTAATGCAGTGATTTTCGCAGCTGTAGCAAGAGCATTACAACCTTCTTGTCCTGTCACTAATGGCGTTGTGTCCTCGATGATGCATTGAACAAAGGCTTTAATTTCTTCAAGTAATGCATCGCCTTTTTCAAAAGCAGATTGGTAACGGCTAATGTCAGGGATCCCTGGAAACATTTCGCCTTGGCCTTTTTGAAACACTGCAAATTGCTTCTCATGATAGTCAATGGAAATATAGGTGTTGGCTTGGAATATACGTGTTTTACGTTCGGTTTTAAAACTGATTCGACTGGCAGTGACGTTGGCAACACAATGATTTTCAAAGGTGATTCGTGCATTTGCAATATCAATTGAGCTCGATAAGATGGGCGCACCTTGTGCCTCAATGTGTGCTATTGGGCTGTGAACAATCGTTTGAATGATATCGATATCATGAATCATCAAGTCAAGAATCACATTGACATCGGCACCACGTGGGTTATAGGGCGCTAATCGGTGCGACTCAATGAATAATGGATTATTAAGATGGGGTTCGAGTGCTAAACGTGCCGAATTAAAGCGCTCCATGTGCCCAACTTGCAATTTGACATGATGCGCAGTTGCTAACGCTATCAATTCTTCTGCTTGTGCTACGGTTTCTGTTATCGGTTTTTCAATCAGAACATGGATGCCATGACTTAAGCACTCACGAGCAATGGCATAATGCGCTTTAGTTGTTGCAGCAATGCTGACTGCGTCAACAAGACCAAATAATTCACGGTAATCTGAGAACGCCTTAACATTGAGCTCTTGAGCCACTGCACTACATTGCTCCCGATTAGAATCACAAACCGCAACCAACTCAGCGTGTTCTAATAATTGATATTTTTGTGCATGAAATCGGCCAAGATACCCTACACCAATTACACCACATTTGATTTTTTTCATATCCAGCATCTGTTAATAATTTGTGCTTATTATTGCACTATCGGGAGGTGATATCAATTTTATTCCACGGCTGTCGCATTAAAATTTGGTCAACCTGCCGTAGGTTGGGCCTTGGCCCAACAATCTAGCTATTAGATTTCGTTTTATTTGACGAAGAGTAAGAAATAAGATCAAATGCCACATTCAAATTTTGATGAGGTGGCACGATGCATG
>CANJSM010000052.1 GCA_947477015.1 Legionellaceae bacterium | reverse complement strand
TTGTATAAAATCTCCTTGAGCGCACAGGTTAGATCTAATAACTGTATTTCGACAAGGATTTTTTCTGCAACTGTGGATTTTAATACGTTATTGTTGGGCCAAGGCCCAACCTACGGCAGGTTGATCAAATTTTAATGCGACAGCCGTGCTATTCAGAAGAATTAATGGCTCAAATCTCAGCTAAAACAACCCCGTCTGAATTACTTACCGCTCTTGATAGAGCATCGCAAGTGATGATTAAGCGGTCATTAGACAGTGAACGTGATGAGGATGCTCGACCTGAAGGGGGGAACACTCTTTAGGATTCTGCCAAAAAGAGTAGCTCACCGTTCGCTGAGATAAGACAAAATAAATAATGAATCGTGATGATATTTATGATATTCATTATATAACTCAACTTTTTGGACTGTCATGAATAAATACTTCCGTGCTTGGACTGCTCTCGTCATCTTTTTATTATCAGCTCCTGAGGTGTTCAGCTGTACTACAGTTTTTTCAAATGATAAAGGGCGGATTAAAGTGGTTGCGCGTACAATGGACTTATATGTTTCTGATTCTCCCCTGATCTTAACTCAGCCGAAAGGCCTAGCACATTCGGGACAAACAGGTGATAAGTCTCTCACTTGGACATCAAAATATGGCAGTCTTGTAGTCACAGCATTTCATACAACGGCTGTTTCAGATGGAATCAATGAAAAAGGACTGGCGGCTCACTTGTTGTATTTGACCGGTAGTGACTATCCAAAATCTGAATCCATGGCCTCAACATTGTCCAATACATTATGGGCTCAATATATCCTCGATAATTATGCAACGGTTAGTGAAGCAATACGTGGCACGAAAAACTTACACTTGATAGCAACTCAAATACACGGCAGAACATGGCCTATTCATTTAGCAATACAAGATGCGTCTGGCGACTCGGCTATTATTGAATTTATTAAAGGAGAGGCAAACATTTACCATGGTAGCCAATATCGTGTCATGACCAATGAGCCAGCTTATGATATCCAACTAGCCAACCTTAAACGCTACCAAAGCTTTGGTGGCAAGCTTGCGCTGCCCGGAGATTCAGACCCTTTGAGCCGATTTGTAAGGGTGGCTACTTATTTAAAAACATTGCCTCAATCAGCGAGTGAAATCGACTCTATTGCAGGGGTTTTATCTGTCATCCGAACCGCTATGGTTCCCTTTGGTGCAATAGATACTTCCGGCAACAAGACAGAAGATGCTTGGCCAACACGGTGGGTTACGGTAGCAAATTTGACGGACAAATTATATTATTTCAATTCAACAACAGCTCCTAATATTGTCTGGTTTGATCTTAACAAAATAAATTTTTCTGAACATGCACCCGTGTTATCCATTGATCCTCGAAATGTTCACTTGGCAGGAGATATAACTGATAAATTACGTGAGAATCATTAGGGACATGGAAAAATGAATTGTCAACAACCCCTAGAAATCAGGGTTATTTGGTTTATACGTTGGGAGTGATTATGTTTTCGAAGCATTGCAATATAGATAAAACAGATCGAACAAATAGGGCGGTGATTGGGGTCATCCTATTTGTGGCTGCACTTATTGGTATGAGTAAGGTGTTTTTCATGTTGATGGGGCTTGTTTTGATCCTTGAAGGTTGGATTGGTTGGTGCTCTATCCCTTACCTAATGAGTAAATTTAAACGCCAAAAGCGTTAATAAAGCTTACCAACGCCCCATGTTTTCCTTGACATGTGCTGAATGGTTACGATTTTAATTTTTGGAATATGACTATGAACATAGGTGATTCAGTTACTTCGGATACATTTATTGCAACCAATGGGTTGGAAACAAACTTTGAAAACTATCGTGGGCAATGGATTGTTTTGTATTTTTATCCAAAAGATGCAACATCGGGTTGTACGTTGGAAGGGCAAGCATTTCGCGATAAGTATGCTGCTTTTTTAGCACATGGTGCCATTGTGTTGGGTGTTTCTCGAGATAGTATAAAATCCCATGAAAATTTTAAAGCAAAGCAACATTTTCCGTTTGAATTGATAAGCGACAGTGATGAAAAGCTTTGTGCTCAATTTGGGGTAATCAAAATGAAATCGATGTATGGGAGGGACTATCTTGGCATCGAGCGCAGTACTTTTTTGATTGATCCGGATGGACATATAAGGCACGTCTGGCGTAATGTTAAAGTAAAAGGACATGTTGAAGACGTTTTAGATGCGTTATTATCTGCTCAGAGATACAATGGGTGATATGGGTTTTAATGATTAGGCTCTGCATTTACCGTGAACATTACGTGGAAGCAACATGATAGATTTTAATATTGTTCCTATTTCCGAAGTACATATCGACGGATTTTGGTCTGCTGTTGATAGTGTTTCCCGAGAGCGCAAATATTTGGCGTTCCTTGAGGGACCACCTATACATACGACAAGAGAATTTGTCTTGGGTAATATTAATGGCAATTGGCCCCATGTTGTAGCATTAAGCGATGGTGAAGTTATTGGGTGGTGCGATGTGTCATCCCTTGATCGCCCCATCTTTTCTCATATTGGTTCGCTGGGTATGGGAGTGTTGGCTCCGTATAGAGGACAAGGTGTTGGTACAGCGCTGATTAGTACGGCGATCCAAAAAGCTAGATTGAAAGGACTAACTCGTATTGAGTTGACCGTACGTGAACACAATACCTCGGCCATTGCTTTGTATAAAAAATTTGGTTTTGTGACAGAAGGGACCCATAAAAATGCGGTTTGTATTGATGGTCAATATGAAAACCACATTTTCATGGCATTACTTTTTGAGTAACTTCCTACTGGACTTTTGACAAAAAACCGATCTAATACGCGCTCGGGCCCGTTTTAGATCGATATTCTGTCCAAAGTCCAGTTCCTAGGGGCTGTCAGCAAACCGTTGTTGAATTAAATACAGAATGGCTCGTTTTTCTTCGGCAGAAACTTGATTGGTGTCAATTAAATTTAAGCAATAATTAACAAATCCATTGATTTCGTCTGCTGGAGTCTGATCACTATTGATGCTTTGCATGTGAGTCTGGTAATTGTTGGATAATGTCGTTGCCAATGACTCTAAGGCCTTTGTATCCATAAGTGGAAATTGATTGATGCTAGCATCTTCTAATCGAGCAGTAATTTTTGCTTGTGCCTCAGCTTCAGGTTTGAACTCAGTCCCATTGGCTAGGGAATGATTTCTCTTGCGTTTATGATTGTCATTGTTGTGTTGTTGTTCCCAATACTCTCGATCAGCTTGGAAGGCTAACACAGTCAGAAATAATCCTTGATTAATGTTTTTAGACCGTAGAAGCTGTTTGTTTACAATGTCAATCGTCCAATCATTTTTAATTCTAAAAAATGGGCGATGCATTAGGGCCATCACTTGGCCAGTCTCCATGTCGTATACTGTAAACATAGTCCCCCAGAAATTCATTTCTGCACTAGCTAGTTTTTCCCCGTCATTCGATACAATCGTGAAACTTGGAAAGAAGGTAAATATTTTTTCTTCAACCGAACCTAGCGGCATTTTTTTATTATCGGTGACATCAAAATGAGCGCCAATAGAAAAAAACCTTGCTTGCGCTGAGGTTACCCAATGGTTTGAATAATCATAAAAATCATATGCCACGGGAAAACTGAGTACTCTTCGATATAGCGTACCTATTTTTCTTGTTTTGGTTTCAATGTCAAAGCTGGTCGTATAGCTTACCCAGTGTTGAGTAAGATACATCCTATCGGGTAGTGAGGCTAATTCACCGGCGTACGTTAATCCACAGTAGGACAACCAAAACAATATTCCACAGATCATTTTTTTCATAAGGTACACCGTTTGTAAAGTCATTAAGTATTCAAATATATCATGGACGATCTATTTGCGCAATTAAAATACACCATATCTCTTGTAAACAATTACGATTAGGCTGGCACAGAAGCAGGTTGTCAGTGCTAAAATAATATTGGGTGCGTTAAAATGCCTAGTGGTCAGTACGCTTTCTGTGTCAGCGATTGCGCGGTTCATTGACTCAGTATTGACCTGAGTCATTCCTCGCCCGTAACTTACCAACAATGCTTTATGGCCCAGCGTATGAAGTAGGCGAGGAGAGCCACCACAGGCTCGCAACAAACGTTTTTTAGCTCCAGATGAAAACAGGGTTCCAGAGGTGTGTCCGGCTTTAGCCAAGCGGTGAGATAAATATTGGTCTAGCTCATTTTTATTCAATGATTTTAAATCGCAAGACAATGCTGAAATTTGTTGTAATTTTTTATTGAGATCAGGCAAATCACAGTGAAATTGGGTGCTTGGTGTGAGCGAGAAGGGTGGTTCGTTTAATTTAAAATGTTCTAAATACACCGTAAACTCCTGTTGAATGAGGGTTAAATCAATCCTTAGTGATGATGACTACATCATTATGCATGACCGAGACTTGCATTGCAAAGTCGAGTTGTATGAGAGAACATGTTTGCTTACGATTTAAATAAATCCTTACTTATAGCTGCCTCCCGAGCCGTTTCTCTAGTGATACTATTTTGATTGACTAGTTGTGTTAAATGTTGGTCCAATGTTTGCATGCCCAGGGCTTTACTGGTTTGAATAGTAGAATACATTTGAGCTATTTTATCCTCACGAATTAAGCTGCGAATGGCAGGTGTGCATCGCATGATTTCAAAAGCAGCCACGCGGCCGCCATTTATTTGCTTCAATAAAGTTTGAGCTATGACTGCTTGGAGTGATCCTGCTAGCATCGTGCGAATGATTGATTTTTCATCTCCAGGAAAGACATCAATGATGCGATTGATAGTGTTGGAAGCGGAGCTCGTGTGCAACGTTGCAAATACCAGATGACCTGTTTCTGCAGCGGTCATGGCTAAACGAATGGTTTCCAAATCACGCAACTCACCGATTAAAATGACATCAGGATCTTGGCGTAAAGCTGAGCGCAATGCGGTACTGAAATTTGGTGTATCGCGAAACACTTCGCGTTGGTTAATCAAACAGGACTTTGAATGATGCACAAACTCAATCGGATCTTCGAGGGTTAAAATATGTTGTTGTCGAGTTGCATTGATGTAATCAATGATCGCGGCAAGAGTAGTGCTTTTACCCGAGCCTGTTGGACCTGTAACCAAGACCAAACCCTGAGTGAGTGATGCTATTTCAGTAAAAACAGAGGGGAGATTTAATGCACTCATACTTAATATGTCGTTAGGAATCGCACGAAAGGTTGCAGCGGCACCTAGTTGTTGCTTGAAGGCATTGACTCTAAATCGTAATAATGGGCTCTGTTGAAATGCAAAATCAGTTTCAAGATGATTTGTGTAATCCTTGCGTTGCTTGTCATTCATGACTGCATCAATCATCCGCGCCACATCATTGTGTTCTAGCATCGGAAAATCAAAGCGAGTCAATTCCCCATCTATGCGAAAAATCGGCGTTGATCCTGATGATAAATGCAAATCAGAGGCCCTGTTTTTGACGCAAAAATCCAATAGTTTGTTAATATCCATAGTTATCAGCGAGACTGTAAAATAAAACGCGTCGAAGTATTCATTATTTTTTTCGAAACAGCAAGCATAGAATGAGTATGTATGTTTGCTTACCTAAACTCTTTTTGTTAAAATAATGAACCATTTGTTTTCTTCCTAAGGTGATGTATGAGACCTAATCCTTTGTTCTATTATTTACAATGCTACCAGGGGCAATTAATCACCCCACGGTTAGGTTATCTAATGGTTTCCTTAAGCAATCCTCTAGTAACACCTAGCATTCGAATTAAAGATCGTGAGATGACTTTTACATCAAATCATATTTCGGTTTACGAAACCTATGACGAAGGCACTGGTTACAATAGTCTTTATCATTACACGGCCAATTTTGATGGGTTTGTCGTACATGTTTATTTTGATCGGAATGGACAGCAAAGCGATGCTTATATCAAAGAAGAGAGCCAAGAGTTTAAATCTACGTCTGAGTTACTTCCTCAAAGCGAAAAAACAGTTATCCAGGATCTTCTGGCTCAGGTTGCATTGCCTGTGCTGGATCAATTAAACAAATTACATACAAATCAAATTACTGAATTGAGTAAGAGCTACTACCAAGGTTTGAAGGATCTGTATACACGCTTATACGATGAATCCATGAATGTTGAAGACAATAGGGGAGCCATTACTCGCTTAATCGAGTTAGGCGAGGCGCTTCATCTTATCAGTTATAATTATCGAGAAAGAAATCTTTCGCTGCCTTATTTGAAAAAACAATTTTATGCTCTTTCCAAAACGCTTGAAAATATGAAAATAAATGCTGTGGAGGATAGTCTGGCCAATTCATTTTCTGAAGAGGCATCTGAAGACGTTTGTCTTGCACAAAACGATGCGACAGTCGTCGCCATAGTAGCAAAAGAGGCTAAATGTAGTGCTGCTTTAATGAGTTGTGAAGCGACAATGCAATTGTATCAAGATTTTGAAACCTCATACGATCGTGTTGAAGCACTACTCAATAATTACGACGCGCTATTGTTTAGTGATTTTCAGAAAAAAATATCGATTCTTCATCAGTCATCTGCGACACTGGCTGATTTACTCGCGCAAGTTGAGATGTTCAATCTAGCTGATCCAGTCGTTACGCCCGGTCAGAACTTATTACACAAAGCTGGGCTTGGCTTGGATTATTTGTTTCGCAATTGTGAAACAAAAGGGACATTGCTATTGACGCTTATCCTGTCTTCTAGCAAAGAACGTTTGGATATGTACGGACCTTCTCTTTCAAATTACAACCGATTCGTTTCTTCAGATTGTATTGACTCAACCATCAAAAAAGGAAAATTTCATGCATTAAAGTATTTGATTGATGATGGCTTGCTGGATGTTAATCGCTATTGCGTCAAATTAACCCCCGACGCTCGACCCCTTTCAATGATTTGCATAGCGTATGAGCTCAATCATTTTGAGATGTTTATTGGGTTAGTCTGTCTCAACGCAAACCTTTTATCAGTCTACCAAGATGATCTGCCCCTAGCTCATACGCTGTATAATTTACCTCTCAACAATCCATTCAGACAGGGCATGATTGAGCACTCATCCTATTATCGTGAAAAAACAGGCGATTTTTTTTCGAGCTTGACTAGAATGATACGGAATAAATTATCCTGCACAGTAGCGTTGCCAACAGAAAAACAAGATGAACTCAGTCAACTATTGGATTTATACAAGTCATTGAAGGATAGTAGTCCTACCGCTGTAAGTAAGCAGGCGTTGCGCCAAGCTCATAAAATCACGCAACGATTTGATCAATCAGTGTTCGAAAAACTAAAAAAATCTCCTGAGTATATCTTAAAATTGAACACCATCAAGCATCTATCTAAACAGTTTTGTCAAATACTAGAACGACAGCGCCAAAAATTTAGATTTCAAGCGGACAATAATCGTGTTCTTACTAACATTAATAAACAGTTAGAAGAAAACACTCATTTACAACAATGCATGCAAGGAATTAGTGATGAACAAATATTAAAGGGAATGGATATGAACATATCACAGTTGGAAGATTATATTTTTGTGTGGAACAACAAAAATAAAATATTGCCTAAAAAGAAAAAAAAGCAGTTTGATGAAACCTTACGGCGAATTGAACGCTATGAACAGGAGCCGCCGCCGGTTGATAGTGAGAAATTCAAAACAATAAGAGGTCTGTTATTGGATACTGAATCCGCATTAAAAGACCTAACGAGACGTTTAGAAGAAATGAGTAAAGCATCAATGGCTGCAATTGATGCCGAAGATGAATTTAGCGGCGTTGATTTTTTAAGTGCGGCAGAAGAGAGTTGTACTTTCTGATAGGTCTTAAGTGCTTCATTTTCCTGGCAAAGAAGGCATGTCAGCATACCATTTTTTGCCACGAACACAGCGCGCTATCAACATGCTACTCACACTGTTACCTGTTACATTGAGTAGCGTTGCTATGGGATCAATAATGATGCTGATGGCTGCAATGACCATGAGTGCTGAGGATGGGAAGCCATAAACCGATAAAATCAGCAGTTCGCCGAGCATACCACCACTGGGTATCGCCCCCATTACTGTGCCGACTAGCAATGATACGCCTAATGCTGTCAATATAACCGATCCCCCACTAAAGGGTAAATGAAACACACCAAACAAAAATGCAATTTTAATGACACCGCCTATAACGGAACCGTCTTTATGGATCATGGAACCCAAGGGAATCGCGGTTTCATAAATCTCTGGCGATACCCCCATTGCTCTTGTCGCTACTAAATTAGCTGGAATACTCGCTGCACTGCTGCAGGTTGCAATGGATGTAGCTGCAGGCAGAAAAACATTTTTCCAAAACAAGTTAACCCCTGTATTTCTTCCTGCGATGTAGGCATAAAGGGTATAGACGATTACAAAATAGAACAATGCAAGAAGATAATAAATGCCGGCAACGCGCGCATAACTGCTGATGAGAGTAGGTCCTAGCTCATTGACTAACACCGCAAAATAGGCAAAAAAACCTATTGGGGCGTACAGCATGATTAATTCAAAGACGCGCAAAAATACTTGTTCACCCATTTGTAAAAAGGCAACACATTTAGGCTCTCTTGATGCGGCTACTCCAACTAGCATTGAAAATACGATTAAAGCCAGCATGTGTTCGTGTGACAGTAACTTAGAAAAATTAGGTACAGTGAATAGTCCAGTCAGTTGATTTAAGAGTCCACCAGACATGGGGCTAGTAGTCATTGGGATTGTCAAATCAATGCCTTGAGCTGGAGGGAATATCATGACGACAACTATCGCAAGGCAGGCAGCAACTAGGCTTGTTAAAATAAAAATAGTGGCCATTGAAGAAAAAATACGACCTAATTGACTTCTGGCATTAGTCCGTGCAATCGCTGATGAAATGCTGAAAAAAATAAGAGGTACCATCGTTGTAAAAATCAAATTCAGGAATATATCGCCTAAAGGTTTTAAGTAAGGGCTTGATTCCTTGAAAAAATACCCCGTGACTCCGCCAATGAGAATGGATGAAATTAAGACCATAGGAAATAGATAAGATTTGAATATGTTCGTTTTGTTCATCATAGCGGGCCTTAAGGAGGGAGCCTGAATCCATTGCCATAAACGGGGAATGTGAGCTCAGGTTGAATAGGTATCTGTGTTGTCTGGCCAGTAAACCGTCTTTGCTTCACTAAAGCTCGCAAAGACGGCATTGCAGATGGCTGTATCAAACACACCCACCGCGGACCTAAATTACCAATATATATAACGCGCCAGATCCACGCAATACTTGCACAAGCAGCTGCTCTTTTTTCTGTTTAGCAATGTTTTGTAATTCTTGTGTATTGGTGGTTGGCTGATTGTTCGCTGTGACGATGACGTCGCCAGGTCGCAATCCTGCACGCCAGCCTGCACTGTTTTCACTTGCGCCCACTATTTGTACGCCGACGACGTGACCATGAAGCGGCGAATCTTGCTCAAAGTTACGTATGGCGATGCCGTAGAGGAATGGGTTTTCTGATTGTAATTTTTGTTCGTGTTTTTTAACGTCAGTCACCATGGCTTTAAGCGTGAGATCTTTGCCATTGCGTTTGATCATTATTTTCGCTTCACTGCCCACACGTAACATGCTAATGGTCGTTTTGACCTGTGTAGCTTGTGTGATTTTCGTGTCATTGATTTGTGTGATCACATCTCCTGCTTTCAAACCAGCCGTTTCAGCAGGTGAATTTTCATTTACTTGCGCAACGAGTGCTGCTTGAAAATTTTCAGGATAACCCATCGCTTGGGCGAGCTCAGGCGTGAGGTGTTGTACGAAAATCCCCATTAAACCACGGTGAACGGAACCAAATTTAACAATTTGTTGCGTGACATCTTTCACCATGTTGATTGGAATAGCAAAGCCAATCCCAACACTTCCACCATATAATGAAATAATGGCGGTATTAATGCCTATCAATTCGCCTTTGACATTAATTAGGGCTCCGCCAGAGTTACCGGGATTGATGGCTGCGTCGGTTTGAATGAAATTCTCGATGCCTTCAATGTTTAAGTCACTGCGTTTCATCGCACTGACAATCCCAAACGTTGCGGACTGACTATTGCCGTAACTGTTTAAACCAAAAGGATTTCCGATAGCGACCACAAAGTCACCGACTTCAATTTTGTCAGAATCGCCTATGGGTAAGCTTTTTAAATGTTTAGCTTCTACTTTAAGAACAGCCACATCGGTTTCGCTGTCACCACCAATTAATTTGGCTTTTAAACGACGGCCATCATTAAGAGTTACTGTAATTAATGTGGCATTACGAATCACGTGATCATTGGTGACAATAATTCCTTCTTTGGGATCGATGATGACCCCAGAACCAATACTCTGAAATTTACGTGTTTTTTCAGTAGTAGGAATATTGCCATTGCCTTCACCGTCATTCCCAGGTGCATTTCCCGGAATAATACCTTGCACAGCTACGTTGACAATGGCTGGCATAGTGTTTTTTAACACTGGGGCCAAACTTACCAACGGCGTTTCAGTTGCTGCTGCATAGGAGATCGACAAACTTAAAAAAGGTATCGTGAATAAGAGAGCTTTGAGTTTTTGTTTCATGTTTTACCTCTGATTAAACCAAATCAATGTAGCCATTCTACCTGTTTGTGCTTGACGCCGATAGGAATAGAATTGCTTTTCCAGTTCAAATGTACACGCGCCTGATTGATAAATAGCGTCAACACCGCTTGCATGAAGAATTAATTCAGCCATTTTAGGTAGATTCGCGTGCACGCTAGTGTCGTTAGATAAAAACGTATTCTTGGTATAAGGGTAGCGCCCTATATACGCTTCGCGAACATCGTGTCCTGTTTCATAACAGCGATGACAAATGGCCGGACCAATCCATGCCATTAATTCTCTAGAACTAGTATGCATTTTATTAATAGTATTTTCTACTATGCCGTTCAGTAAACCTTTCCATCCAGCGTGGACGGCGGCAATTTCAGTTCCGGCCCGGTTGCATAGCAATATAGGGAGACAATCTGCGGTCATGATGGCTAATGGATTCGCAATTGATCTTGAAATAGCGGCATCAGCATGGCGATTTGGGTCGTCTTCAACAATCACACAATGATTGGTGTGTGTTTGCTCAAGCCAAGCCGGTTGAGCGGGCAATAATAATCGTTTGGCTAACTCACTGCGATTGTGAGACACATGTTCAGGTTCATCATCGACGTGAAAGGCAAGATTATTACTAGAATACGGTGGTAAGCTGATGCCTCCATCACGTGTTGTTGTTAGAGCACTAATGTTTGATGGCGCAGGCCAGTTGGGGATGAGGTCAATCATTTTTATCCAGTAGAGTGTGGGTTGTTGACCATTCATCTAAATGTCAACTACCCCGCTAAATCACTCTCGATCCAAAAGCGTTAATAAAGTTTGGAAATCATCAGGCAAGGGGGCAGTAAATGTCAAGCACTCTTGTGTTTGAGGATGATTTAATGAAAGGTAACCTGCATGGAGCGCTTGCCGTTTGAAAGAGAGCAATGTTTCTCTCAGTTCAGTTGATAATCCAGCAGGCATTCGATTTCTACCAAGGTATACGGAATCACCTACGACAGGATGATTAATGTGTGCCATATGCACCCGGATTTGATGCGTGCGGCCAGTCATGAGTCTTACATCCAGTAAGGTAAACCCGTCATATTGTTTGTTGACTGAATAGTGAGTGATCGCTTGTTTACCCTGATTACAAACGGCCATTTTCAATCGGTTATGCGGATGTCGCCCATAGAACGTGTCGATGGTTTTGCCAGATATTACATGACCGTATACTAATGTCAGGTAATGCCGTTGAATTTCTCTGGCTTGCATTTGGCGAATAAGGCTAGTGTGAGTAGTCAGTGTTTTTGCAATGATAAGAAGACCTGTGGTGTCTTTATCGAGACGATGTACAATGCCTGCGCGAGGTAAATGTTGTAGGGTCTGATCATAATGCAATAAAGCATTGACTAACGTGTGATCGCTATTGCCAGCGCCTGGATGAACGACTAATCCAGCTGGTTTATTAATAATGAGAAGGTGTTCGTCTTCAAAGATGACTTGAAGTGGAATATCTTGAGCTTGGATAGCTGTATTTATTTCATCTAAAACAACCCTCATATTGATGAGCTCTCCACCGACGAGCTTATCTTTGGGTTTGTATTGGCGCTGATTGACCGTGATATCTCCACGTTTAAGCCAATGACTCAGTTGTGATCGAGAGTAATCTGGAAACAGCTGTGCGAGCACCACATCAACACGTTGACCATGGTGCTCGCCAGTTACGATAGCTTCTTTAGTCAGTAAGTCGGACATATCAAGCAGGTAACATCTGTTCTGAGAGGAGTCGGCCCCTCAATGAGTTTGGTTGTGCTTCAGTGATAAGGATGTTAACAAATTGACCTTTTAGCTCTTGTGGCCCTTCAAAGTTAACTACTCTGTTACACTCTGTGCGACCAGCCAATTGTGCAGGGTCTTTTTTGGATGGCCCAATCACTAAAATTCGCTGTGTGCTACCTATCATCGATTGGCTATAGCGAGAAGCATTTAAAAGAATTCTGTCTTGTAATATTTTCAAACGCTGTTTTTTAACTTCCATCGGTGTTTCATCGGGCAGGTTTGCAGCCGGGGTGCCAGGTCTTGGGCTGTAAATAAAACTAAACGAGGTATCAAAGCCCATTTCATGAACTAAATCCATAGTGTCCTGAAAATCGCGGTCAGTTTCCCCAGGAAAGCCAACAATGATGTCCGTGGACAAACGAATATCTGGACGTACTTTCTTCAATTTACGAATTTTAGACTTGAATTCCAATGCAGTATAGCCGCGCTTCATCATGGCAAGAATTCGATCCGAACCGCTTTGAACCGGCAGATGCAAATGATTGGCAAGCTCAGGTACTTCAGCAAAGGCATTGATTAAATTATCAGAGAATGCTAATGGATGCGAGGTAGTAAATCGTATTCTGTCAAGTCCATCGATCGCTGCCAAGTAATGAATAAGAAGCGCGAGATCAGCAATGTCATCACCCTCCATTTTACCTCGGTAGTCATTAACATTCTGACCCAGCAAATTAATTTCACGTACACCTTGTTGTGCCAATTGAAAACATTCACTTAAGACGTCATCGAAAGGGCGGCTAATTTCTTCACCACGCGTGTAGGGCACTACACAATAACTGCAATATTTGCTGCAGCCTTCCATAATCGATACAAACGCGACCGGGCCTTCAGCGCGAGGGGCTGGAAGGTGATCAAACTTTTCAATTTCAGGAAAGCTGATGTCGACCACTGGTTTTTGTGAGTCCATTCGTTCTTTCAGCATCGCAGGTAGGCGGTGGAGAGTTTGTGGCCCAAATACCAAGTCAACAAAAGGTGAACGCTTGATAATGGATTCGCCTTCTTGACTCGCTACACAGCCACCAACACCAATGATGACATGAGGATTTTTTTTCTTGTACTCTCTCCATTGACCTAATTGAGAAAATACTTTCTCTTGGGCTTTTTCTCGAATAGAGCAGGTATTTAACAAGACAACATCCGCTCCTTCTAGTTGGTCTGTTTTTTCTAGTCCGTGAGATTGCAGTAATACTTCCGCCATTTTAGATGAATCGTATTCATTCATCTGGCAGCCATTGGTTTTAATGTATAATTTCTTAGTCATTTTTAGTCCTGCATAGTAGTGCAATAAATTATTTACTCGTATTTTTCTTTAATAAAAGGTATTAAAATCAGTGAGATGGCCAGCATGATGGGCAGGCATGATAAGGCATACTGATAATCAGCCATGGAGTACACGCGTACATTATTCAGCAACGTTCCATCCCATCTTGCGTCAAGCAGTACACCAATTAATGGTTGGCCTACTGCGCCACCAATCATATTCGCGGCGTTCATAAACCCAAGGGCTGCACCACTGGCTTCGTTGACATGTAGGTCGTGCATCAGGGTGAATGAGGGTAAAAAGAAGCTTGAGAATAAACCAAAGCTAAAAATCAGTGCAGACAATACAACTAGAGGTAAGTTTGGAATATACAAAGCAGCTAACATCACAATCAAGCCGCCGGTAGAGCTGATCCATAATACTTTTTTGTATGATTTTAACACCGTTGTCATGACTCCTGACAAGGGGCTACCAATCACCCAACCAAAAAACATGATTGAAACGATACCTGCTGCTGTGGGCTTGTCGATGCTATAGGCTTTCATGAGAAAAGGAACACCCCATAAACCGCCAAAAATAGATGTTGATGCAAAAATTAATCCCCCATAGATGGCTACCAACCAACTTTGAGGACTTTTTAAAACGGTTAATAGCCCTTGTAAGAGGGGTTGAGTGTTTTTTCGGGTCTTTTTGATTTCAGTTTGTTTTGAGCGACCTAAAGAGTCTGGAGAG
>CANJSM010000051.1 GCA_947477015.1 Legionellaceae bacterium | reverse complement strand
TATGTACCCAACCTCATGCATCGTGCCACCTCATCAAAATTTGAATGTGGCATTTGATCTTATTTCTTACTCTTCGTCAAATAAAACGAAATCTAATAGCTAGATTGTTGGGCCAAGGCCCAACCTACGGCAGGTTGATCAAATTTTAACGCGACAGCCGTGGTTTAGGCTGATGCAAAGTTCTTCTAATTTTCTTGCTGGTTTTAAACATCGGGGTATAATCATTCTTAAATCAGATGACGAAGGAATGACAATGATTTCAAAAACGCCTCTGCATGCAAATCATCTCGCCTGTGGCGCCAAAATGGTGGATTTTCATGGCTGGGAGATGCCCCTGCATTATGGCTCTCAGCTCAATGAGCATCATCATGTCCGAAACGATGCGGGTCTGTTTGATGTGTCACACATGAACGTTGTAGACGTATTGGGAGCCGGAGGTCGACAGTTTTTGCGTCACTTATTAACCCATGATGTCGATACACTTCAACACACAGGGCGCGCTCTGTATAGCTGTATGTGCAATGATCACGGTGGCATTATTGATGATTTAATCGTATACCAACGTGCACCAGATAATTACCGATTAGTATTAAATTCAGCAACTCGCGCGCGCGATTTGGCATGGATTCGTGACAAAGTTCGTGGTTTTTCTGCCGGACTTCAAGAACGTACGGACCTCGCAATGATAGCCGTACAAGGCCCCAACGCCATCGAAAAAACACTCACCCTATTAAATGCCGCTCAAATCGATGCACTATCCACCCTCGGACACTTCGAATGCGTTGAAGTCGACCACTGTTTTTTTGCACGCACAGGGTACACCGGGGAAGATGGTCTGGAAATAATCGTCCCCCAGAAGGACATAAACCAACTGTGGACCGCTCTAGTCAATGCAGGGGTTCATCCTTGTGGTTTAGCGGCCAGAGACACATTACGTCTTGAAGCAGGGCTTCTTTTATATGGCCAAGACATGAATGAATTGACCACCCCTCTTGAGTCCGGGTTAGCGTGGACCGTCAAATGGCAACCAGAGGATCGGGGATTTATTGGACTTGGGGCGTTACTCTCGCAAAAAGAACATGGCGTGAAACAAAAATTTGTAGGGCTCACCTTATTAGATAAAGGTGTCATGCGAGCAGGACAGCGAGTTATTGTCGATGGTCTCCCGGACGGGACTATCACCAGTGGCACTTGGTCTCCAACCTTAAACCAATCGATTGCTTTGGCTCGAGTGCCCGCAGCAACAGGTACTCATGTGATGGTGGATATTCGTGGCAAGCTGTTTCCTGCCGCAGTGAGTAAGCCTCGCTTTGTTAAAAATGGGGCTCGCATTATTTAATAATCAAATTTCAAAAAGGATAACAACATGATAGGAACACCCAAAAATTTTAAATTTACCGAAACTCACGAATGGCTCGATGCTTCAGCCGAGGAGATGGTCATTGGTATCACGGATCATGCGCAGCAACTACTTGGCGACATGGTCTATGTTGAATTACCCCAAATTGGTGATGAAATTCGTGCCGGTGACGAACTAGGTGTTCTCGAATCAGTAAAAGCTGCCTCTGATTTTTATGCTCCAATCAGTGGTGTCGTGGTAGCGGTCAATCAACAGGTTAATGAAAATCCTGCCTTGGTAAACAGCGACCCCTATGGTGCTGGCTGGTTAATCAAAATGCACGCGAGCGATCTGGACGAAATCAACGCATTGCTAGATGATGAGGAATACCATAACCAGATAGCCGAGGAAAATTAACCATGCCCTTTATTCCCCACACAGCAGAAGATACGGCATCTATGCTATCCAGCATCGGTGTAGCAAACACGCAAGCATTATTTGATGAAATTCCTCGATCAATGCAGCATGGGGAATTGAACAACATTCCAGCGGGGATCAGCGAAATGACCCTGCTGAAACAAGCACAGGCGTTGGCCAATAAAAACAAGAACGGCATTTGTTTTATTGGCGCAGGAAGTTATGAACATCACATTCCAGCTGCGGTGTGGGATATCACCTCGCGTGGCGAGTTCTTAACGGCCTACACCCCCTATCAAGCCGAGGCGAGCCAAGGCACCCTGCAATTATTGTATGAATATCAAACCATGATTGCTGAGTTGACCGGCATGGACGTCGCCAATGCGTCAATGTACGATGGCGCAACGGCACTTGCAGAAGCGGTATTAATGGCTGTGCGAATCAATAAACACAGCAAAACCAACCGCGTATTAATTGCAGGCACGATCCATCCTTACTACCGAGAAACACTGGAAACTATCGTACGCAATCAACACATTGAACTACTGACATTGCCGTTTGATTCTGCTCAAGGCATCACGCCAATAAGCGCACTAGACCAATACAATGATCAAGACATCACGGCACTGGTGATTGCTCAACCTAATTTTTTTGGTTGCCTTGAAGAGGTGGACGCGATGAGCGATTGGGCTCATGCCAATCAGGTCATCAGTGTTGCATGCGTTAACCCGATTTCGTTAGGTCTGTTAAAACCACCCGGACTCTGGGGACAGCATGGCGTCGACATCGTTTGTGGTGAAGGGCAGCCATTGGGTTCACCCATGGCATCGGGTGGACCCTACTTTGGTTTTTTTAGCACCCGAATGGAGCACGTGAGACAAATGCCCGGACGATTGATAGGCCGGACGTTAGACAAAGACGGGCACCAAGGTTTCTCCCTCACGCTACAAGCACGCGAACAACACATTCGCCGAGGAAAGGCTAAATCGAATATTTGTACAAACCAAGGCTTATTGGTCACGGCAGCAACCATACACATGAGCTTGCTAGGCGCGCAGGGACTGATGCAGGTTGCTGAGTGTTGCCATCATAATACGCATGAGTTGGTCCATGCGTTAACCCAAATCAATGGCGTCAATCTCCTCTTTCATGCCCCTTATTTTCATGAGGCTGTTTTGACATTGGCTAAACCGGTCGATGAGGTGTTATCGTTTCTTCGAACTCAAGGGATTGATGGTGGGTATAATATTGGCGAACACTATCCAGAATTAGGTCATGCGCTCTTGATATGCGCAACAGAGATGCGTACTGATGAGGAGATTTCTCATTATGCTAAGGCGTTGGCAGAGTGCTTTACCACTGAAAAGGAGTAGATGATGTTCATTGTACAATTAACGTATAAAACGTCGATTAGCGAAGTCGATAAATACTTACAGGCACATCGCGAATTTCTGGATTACTATTATAAACAGGGATTAATCTTGGCGTCAGGTCCAATGAAACCTCGCACTGGAGGAATCATTATTGCGTTGACGACTAATCGTAGCTACTTAGAATCTGTGTTTCAACAAGACCCTTATTTTTTGGCCGACATTGCCGATTTCCAACTCATTGAATTTACGCCAGTCAAACATCGTGACGAACTAAACGACATCATCGACAAAACGGAAGGCAAATTATGTTGATCTTCGAACAATCCAAAGCCAATCGTCAAGCGAGTGCACAAGCACCGGAAAAAATCACCGGTCAACACACCCTTCCTGCTAAATTCATGCGCCAATCGCCACCACGTTGGCCTGCTTGCTCAGAATTGCAGGTTGTTCGTCATTTTACTCGCTTATCACAGAAAAATTTCGCCATTGATACCCAGTTTTATCCCTTGGGATCATGTACGATGAAATACAACCCGCGTGGCGTTCACAAAGCTGCATCAATGCCAGGGTTTATCAACCGTCATCCTCTTTCAACAGCCGATGCCAGCCAAGGTTTCTTGGAGGTACTGTACACGCTTCAAAATGCCTTGATTGATATCACCGGTATGTCGGGCGTATCACTAACGCCAATGGCAGGATCACAAGGCGAGTTTGCCGGTGTCGCCATGATCAAAGCGTACCATCAATCGCGTGGGGACAGTTTACGCGATGAAATGCTTATTCCTGATGCCGCTCATGGCACAAACCCCGCCTCCGCGGTCATGTGCGGATTTAAGGTCGTTGAAATCCCCACGGCCAGCAATGGCGATATAGATCTGGACGAGTTACGACGAAAAACAGGGCCAAGAACTGCAGGCATTATGTTAACCAATCCCTCAACGCTAGGATTGTTCATGCGACAAATCGAAGAAATCGCTGACGTCGTGCATCAAGCAGGAGGGCTGCTGTATTACGATGGCGCTAATTTAAACGCGATTGTTGGTAAGGTAAGACCTGGCGACATGGGATTTGATGTCATGCATCTTAATTTGCATAAAACATTTGCAACACCCCATGGCGGCGGCGGACCGGGCTCAGGGCCTGTAGCTGTTGGAAAACGCTTACAACCCTTCTTACCTTTGCCAATTGTGATTAAAAAAGACCATCGTTACGAGTGGGCGACACGCGCCGATATCCCTCAAAGTATTGGACGATTATCGTGTTTTATGGGAAATGCGGGCATTTTATTACGAGCCTGTTTTTACATTAAACTCTTAGGGCGCGAAGGATTATTGCGTGTTTCTGAATATGCCACATTAAATGCAAACTATCTTTTGGCGGAATTAGCCAAAGCCGGATTCAATCCTGCTTACCCTGAGCGCCGTGCAAGTCATGAATTCGTTTTGAGCTTAAGTCGGGAGAAAAAAGACTATGGCGTCAGTGCAATGGACCTCGCCAAGCGGTTATTGGACTACGGCATTCATGCGCCAACCACCTATTTTCCATTACTAGTACCCGAATGCCTTCTCATTGAGCCCACTGAAACCGAATGCAAAGAAACGCTGGATACTTTTATTGGCGCTATGAAATCCATTCTTCAAGAAATGAAAACAAAGCCTTCCGTGCTCAGCGACGCTCCACATAATTTACCGGTTAAACGTCTAGATGATGTAAAAGCCGCAAGAGAACTAGATTTGAATTTTTTTAAAGACCATGTTATGAATAATAATTAGGGATCACTACGTTTAACTCTATATAAGGATATAAGATGAACAGCAAAGTATTTGCACAACGCTTTAACCGTGAATTGGCCTCACTAGACTTTCCAGAGGATCTCACAGAAAAGGTTAAGGCCGTTGCCAAAGTCTTCGGGGTGACACGACATATGGCCAATGCCATGATTTTTGGCCAAATACTGCCCTCAGGAGAGCAAATGCAAGCCATTGCTCAAACGTTGGAAGTTTGTCCTGAATGGCTTAGTGGCAAAACGGAACGCCGAAAATCTACGGAAAGCGTGTAGTCTTTCCGAGACTAAGCTATAATCGGTAACTACATACATATATTCGTTTATTACAGGTAGCTTTTAAATTATGGAATGCCTTAGTTACTGCATTGCCAACTCGATTGATCTAACGCGTTTGGATACTTATTATAAAACCACGCGAATGGATTATGTCTCTGTTAAATCTCGCGATGTATTAAAATTAAGTCCGTGTGATGCCAACGACGTTTTGGTATTTGTCTTTAAAAATGGCACGGTAGTGTCTTGGGGAATCAAGCGCCATCAAGTCAGCACATATATTGAAACCATTCTGCAGTTTGCCTACAAGCCAATACCCATTCGTGCCCATGATGAATTCATTTATCGACCTGGCGACAAAACAGCTATCGAACCCCATGATTATTTTGATGTCGATTGCCTAACGATTGACACCGATGGTGAAGAGCTTAAGCTCAGTTTATCGTACGGCTTCTCCCAATCCGTCAAACTACAATACTTTGAAACCATTCTCGAAACATTGATTGAAAAATACACGCCATTGATTCGTGGTTTATCTAACAAATCCGGTGTATCTGTAAAACGTTCTCAAATTCGTCAAGTGATTGGTGAGATTTTAGGTGCCAAAAGTGAAATGAATTTAATCAGTAATTTTCTCTATCATCCAAAATATTTTTGGCAACATCCAACGCTTGAAGAATATTACATTATGTTGGAACGTTACCTGCATATTCAACGACGTATCAATGCAATTAACCATCGTCTAGATACGCTGAATGAAATTTTTGATATGTTTAACGGCTATCTAGAAAGTAGTCGAGCGCATAGTTTGGAAGTCACTATTGTCGTTCTTATTACGATCGAAATTTTGACAGGCATATTGCACTTTTATTATTGATTAGGGTCTCTGGGTATCTATGGACCCTAAATGAAAACAGCACTATAAGGTTTGAGTAAAATCATGCGAATTCGGCTTCCTAATTGTTCAATGCAAACAGAAATCTTAGCTGGAATCACGACATTCCTAACCATGGTGTACATCGCCTTCGTTAACCCAGCTATTTTGCATGATGCAGGCATGGACCAAGGCGCTGTGTTTACTGCAACCTGCTTAGTGACTGCGTTTGCTTGTGCCTTAACGGGCGTTATGGCGAACACGCCGATTGCCGTGGCCCCGGGCATGGCATTGAATATCTACTTTACCTACAGCGTTGTCCAAAGCATGGGCATCGATTGGCAACACGCGCTGGCCATGGTCTTTGTATCCGGCGTTCTATTTTTCATTGTTAGTTTGACTCGATTGCGACGATTATTAATTGAATCTATCCCGCACAACCTACAAATTGCCATTTTAATTGGTATCAGCTTATTGATAGCTCTGATTGCCTTACAAACCAACCAAATCATCATTGGCGGTCATCATACCCTGATGCATCTTGGCGATATCGGACGCCCCCAGAGCCTTTTATTTTTTGCCGGATTTTTATTGATTTTAGCGTTAGATTATTATCGCGTACGCGGTGCTATTATCATCAGTATTTTAAGCATTAGTACGTTAAGTTTGCTGCTGGGTTTAACGTCTTGGCATGGCTTGGTATCCACCCCTCCATCCATGAAAGCCACTTTCTTGCAACTTGATTTTTCAAACATGATAACAGCCTCCTCGCTCAAAGCAACCTTTACATTTTTCCTGATTGCCGTTTTTGACGCCACAGGAACACTCATTGGCTTACTCAACCAGTCCATGTTTAAAGACCAACCCAAATACACTGAGCGCTTGAGCAACAGCCTAACCGCCGATGCTGCTGCTTCTGCGCTAGCAGGCTTATTAGGATCAGCCAGTACCTCTCCTTATATTGAATCAGCCGCAGGCATTGAAGCCGGAGGCAGAACCGGCATCACCACAATGGTGGTTGCCTTGGGCTTTTTGTTGATGCTATTTTTCTTCCCGCTTGCTCAAGCCATCCCAACGTTTGCCGTAGGACCGGCCCTACTCTATGTCGCCTGTTGTATGATGAAACACGTTGGCGAGCTAGCCTTGCCCGATATCACAGAAACTGCGCCATGCATGCTAACAATCATGATGATTCCCTTCACCTCATCGATTGCGGATGGCATTGGCAGCGGTATCATACTATATGCATTATTGAAATTACTCAGCCGTCAAAAAATCAATCCACTACTGCTGATTTTAACGATGGTGTTTATTGTCTTCTTTTTTGTCAGTTAATCATGTTAATTCAAACCAGCCAACTAGATGATACTCAACTTGCCGAACTGGATACGTTGTGCGCTGAATGTAACACCGTCGATAAAAATACGGTTACAATCTATCGACATTTACTAGGTACAGACCGTCTCAGGCCATCTAGCTTAATGTATTTTGATGACAAAACTAAAAAACTCATTGGTTTTCTCGGCGCGTTTTTCTTCTCAGAAGGCACCTGTGAAATTGCACTGATGGTTGCACCCAGCAGTCGTAACAGAGCTATCGCGTCTCAACTTCTGAAAACAATATTGCCTCTGACTCAATTAGAAAACATTCAACACTTTATTTTTTCATCCCCCCATGGATTGAATGATCCTTGGTTTTTAGGATTGGGGATGCATTATCAACACAGTGAATTTGAAATGAGACGCTCAGACAAGCAACCCATTGCAACCCACGATAGCTGCGTTACAATGACTCATGCAACTGATAGCGACATCCCAATTTTATGTGCTATCGATGAGATCTGCTTTTCAGACGACAGAGTCGATGCAGCAACCCGACTATATGGCTTATTACATGATCCAGCCTATCGTATATTTGTGGTTAAAAAAAACAATGAAATCATAGGCAAAGCACATATTAACTGGCAACCCAACGTAACACGAGTCAGCGATATTGCGATTATTCCTAATGCACAGGGAAACGGGTTTGGTAAGGCTTTATTAATACACTGCATTAACCATGCTCTAGAAAACAGTACTCAAGATATCATTCTTGATGTTGAAACCACGAATAAAAAGGCCTTGCACTTATATACCGGCCGTGGTTTTTCCATTACCAATGCACATGATTATTGGCGTATTAGTGAATTTGGCTTGACAGATTTTCTCCAGCGCCTTTAGTATTACAACATGAAGCCGTAATTATCATAGATGAAATACATTGTATAGGACGCCAATGAAAAAACGAGTAGTGATCACGGGCATGGACATTACGTCCTCCATAGGAAGTGGACTAGAAGCATTTTGGGAAGCCGCGATCACAGGAGCTTGCGGTATTAAACGAATTACAGCATACGATCCTACGCCCTATCCGACACAAATTGCCGGAGAAATACGCGATTTATCATTAGAGCATCTACCTGAATTTAACAAAGAGAAACGATATCCTCGTGTTGCACAATATGCATTGTACTGCGCCCATCACGCGATTGAACGCTCAGGATTAACCCGAGAAGAATTAAGCACTGCGGGCACATTTATTGGAACCAGCTTAGGTGGCACACCTGAGCTCGAATCTGCCTATGCGTTTTTTTACAGCGGGCACTGGAGAAAAGTTCCTGCGTTAAGCGTCATTCGCGGCATGCCGAACTCCGTTGCTAATCACATCGCGATTGCCTTCGGATTGGGTGGGCCAAACTCAACGATATCCAATGCTTGCGTCTCTTCTGCCGAAGCGATTGGCAATGCTTATCAACAAATCAGCCAAGGAAAGTTGTCAGTTGCTCTTTGCGGGGGAACTGAATCATTAGTCTGGGAAACCATCATGACGGCTTGGTGCAAATTGCGCGTGATGTCTACGCAAAATGAAAATCCAGCAGGTGCTAGCCGTCCATTTGACATGAACCGGGACGGAATGGTCATGGCTGATGGTGCAGGGATATTGATTCTTGAAGATTTTGAACATGCTCAAGCTCGCGGAGCCACCATTTACGCAGAAATTATTGGGTTTGGCGCCAGTTGTGACGCCTTCCACGTTACAGCGCCTACATCAGCAGGTCAGGCACGTGCAATACATGCAGCCCTTGATGATGCCCGAGTGGCTACAGGAGATGTGCAATACATTAATGCACATGGAACGGGAACTCAGTTAAATGATCTGACCGAAACCCAAACTATCAAAACCGTTTTCGGTGATAGAGCGCATGAGATTCCCATCACCGCACAAAAAGCGATGACCGGACATGCGATTGGGGCCGCTGGTGCCATGGAAATTATATCCACTGTATTAAGCCTACAAAAAGGCATTTTGCTGCCCACCATCAACTTGCACAATCCTGATCCGCAATGTGATCTCGATTACATCCCGAATGAAGCCAGACACAAACCCATTGATATTGCACTATCGAACCATTTTGCATTTGGTGGAGCAAATGCTGCTCTAATATTACGGCGATGTTAGGCCTTGTTCGATGAAACTATCGACGTTCATCCTGGATAACATAGAAGACATTCTTCAAGAATGGGAAAATTTTGCAAAGACCATCTTCCCAAAGGACCAGCAAACCAGCACTCCTGAATTGCGTGATCACGCAAAACAAATGCTGATAGCCATTGTGTCCGATCTAGAAAACATAGACACGTGCCCCCAGGAAGTGCATTCCCAAGAAACTCCGGCTATGGAACATGGCGCTTCTCGCTTGGGACAAGGGTTTACCGTGACCGAAATGGCGCTTGAGTATCAAGCCTTACGTAAAAGTGTCATGCGCCTTTTTTGCAAAAAATCAACTAAGCTGCATCCTTGCGTTCTGGATCAACTGATCAAATTTAATGAATCGATGGATCGCTCCTTAGGTGAAGCCATTGACTCCTATTCAAAGCTCAAAGAACAACCAACCAATATTTTCACTACCATGATGTCCTCTTCACCTGATCTCAACTATATTTTGGATTTGAATGGCAGCTTTCTGTACCTCAATAAAGCCATGTCCGCTTTATATCAACAACCTGAGCACGAGATAATTGGAAAAGCAAAATATAATGAAAGTATGCCTTCGGCGGCAACGATTAGAGAACACATTCAATCTATTTTGGCCACGGGTAAAGAGTGTCAGGGTGAAATAGTGGTTAAAAAAAGCCCCCAGTCCGAGCCTGATTGTTTTTTTGAATACGTTTACGCGCCTATATTTGACCACCATCATCAAATAATAGCTATCGCTGGCACTTCACGAAACATCACAAAACAAAAACAAGCCGAAGCTGAAGTCTGGCATTATGCTAATTACGATGATCTAACGGGGCTTGCGAATCGACGTCGATTTCGTGATAAATTAGACAACGAAATTAAACAAAGTAGACGTTCTGATGTGTCCTTTGCGCTTTTTTTTATAGACTTAGATAAATTCAAAACCATTAATGACGAACTCGGTCATGATGGTGGTGATGTTTTTTTAAAAAAAACAGCCCGCCGAATTAGCGCATGCCTTCGTGATACAGATGTTGTTGCACGAATTGGCGGCGATGAATTTGCGGTAATTGTTTCAGATAGCCAAAAGATAGAACAAATTAAACTAGTCGCTGAAAAACTACTGTCTGAAATCAAGAAACCCCTGATGGTCAAAAAAACCAGTGTGCATCTAACGGCTAGCATTGGGATTGTACTAAGTCCAGAAAATGGCAATGAACCAAATGGCTTACTAATCAATGCCGATGTTGCCATGTACGCCGCTAAACAATTAGGTGGAGATGGCTTTCAGTTTTATTGACTCAGCCTAAATTTCAGTTTGTAACCGTACCCTATATAGCGCTATAATTGCAAAATTTTGCGATTAAAAGGGCTATTCATGAATGCTTCCCTGTATGACATTGCTGCCTTGGTTCAAGGCGTTGTAGTTGGCGATGAGACACTGATGATTTCTGCACTCTCTCCGATTGATAATATATTAGACCATTCTCTTATTTTCGCTGAGGGTGCTGATAATTTAAAACTGGCAGAAGCGTCAAATGCTGCTGCAATTTTAGTTGGCAATGACGTTAAAAGCTTAAATAAACCCATTATTCAAGTCGCAAACCCTTTTAAAGCATTTATTTTACTCTTACGACACTTTTATCCTGAACATGCACCCACCATGGGTGTGCATCCAACGGCAGTCATTGCGGACGATGTTGTTCTCGGTAAAGACCTCTCGATTGCGGCATTTGTGGTCATTGAGTCAGGCAGTAAAATTGGCGATCATTGTGTCATAAAAAGTCATGTGCATGTCGGTCACAACGTCACCATCGGTGACAACACTACTATTCATCCGAATGTGACGATTTATAACAATTCCCAGATAGGTTCACGCGTCAGTATTCATGCATCAACCGTGGTGGGTGCAGATGGTTTTGGATATACATTCGAAAACGGCAAACACGTTAAAGTCCCTCATGTGGGGCATGTCATTATCGAAGATGACGTAGAAATTGGCGCAAATACCGTTATTGACCGCGCCACACTAGGTGCAACAGTGATTGGAGAGGGCACAAAAATAGACAATCTAGTCCAAATTGCTCATTCAGTTAGGCTCGGCAAACACAATATCCTCTGTGCATTTACAGGAATTGCTGGCAGCACAACCAGTGGAAAGCACGTTATTTTTGCAGCCAATGTGGGCGTTAGTGATCATGTTCGCATTGACGATGGCGTTATTTTAGGAGCACGTGCCGGTGTGCCATCAAAAAAACATTTGAAACAAGGTAACATCTATTTAGGCAGCCCAGCACGGCCTAAAGACAAGGCAATTGAGCAAGAGCTAGCCACAACGCGCATCCCGTTCATGCGAAAAAACATACGCGCTTTAACAGAAAAAGTAGAGCAATTAGCTCAGAAATTATCGCAAATTGAACATGAGAAGAGCAAAGCATGATGAAGCCTCTTGTTCTCGTTGATGGGTCATCCTATTTTTTCCGTGCGTTTCACGCCTTGCCACCATTAAACAACTCCAAAGGACAGCCTACGGGGGCCATTTATGGTGTTGCTAACATGCTAAAGCGCTTGGCTAAAGACTATGAGGGTACCCAGATTGCTGTTGTATTTGATGCCAAAGGTAAAACATTTCGCGACGAATGGTATCCAGCCTATAAAGCCCACCGCCCACCCATGCCTGTGGAACTAAGCAGTCAATTTGAACCATTGCTCAACGTATTGCGTGCTATGGGCTTTCCTCTGCTGATAATTGAGGGTGTGGAAGCGGATGATGTCATCGGTACCTTGGCAAAACAAGCGACCGAAGCTGGCTTTCCTGTTGTCATTTCAACAGGCGATAAAGACATGGCCCAACTGGTCAACGAGCACGTCACGCTCATCAACACCATGAGCCGCGAAACGCTTGATGTAGCAGGGGTTAAAAATAAATTTGGTGTCCAACCAGAACAAATCATTGATTATTTAACGTTGGTGGGTGATACCAGTGACAATGTGCCGGGCATCCATAAATGCGGCCCTAAAACCGCGGTGAAATGGCTAGAACACTATCATACACTGGATCATTTGGTCGCCAATGCAGAGGCCATCACAGGCAAAATTGGCGAACATTTGCGCGCAGGAATCGCTCACTTACCTTTATCAAAAAAATTAGTCACCATCAAAACAGATGTAGAGCTTCCTCTTGCGTTTAATGAGTTAGCCCAACAGCCAGAAGATCGCGAGCAATTAATTCATTTATGCCAAGAGTATGAATTTAAAGCGTGGCTTAAGGAATTAGTCCATCAAAATACAAGCACAAATGAACCGAACGCCGCTGCAATCAATACCCCACAGGAAGATAAAGTAGAAACGTCTCAACCCTTACTGTCTTATGACATCATTAATCAAACAGTCCTGTTTGAACAATGGCTGGAACAACTACAAGCCTGTGATTTATTTTGTGTAGATACAGAAACCACGAGTCTTGATGCAATGTGTGCTGAGATTGTGGGTATTTCATTGGCCATTGAGCCAGGCAAGCCCGTATACATCCCTTTAATGCACGATGACGGTACGGTGCAACTGTCTCGCAGCGAGGTACTAGCGGGCCTTAAACCCATTCTGGAAAACCCAAGCATAGGCAAAGTAGGTCAAAATCTAAAATACGATTACAACGTGTTCAAAAACCACGGCATCACGCTCCAAGGCATCCAGTTTGACACCATGCTGGAATCGTATCTGCTCAACAGTACAGCCACGCGCCACAACATGGATGCGTTGGCATTGAAGTACTTAGGCTATAAAACCATCAGTTTCACTGACGTAGCTGGATCTGGAGCCAAGCAACTTCGCTTTGATCAAATCCCTGTCGACAAAGCCGCGCCTTATGCTGCTGAAGATGCCGACATCACATTAAAACTGCATCAGACACTTTACCCTATGATGGCCCCCTCGTTGCAATGCGTATTGAGTGACATAGAAATACCCCTACTGACGGTACTGGCTGAAATCGAACGACATGGGGTATTGATTGATGAAGACCTGCTAAAAAAACACGGTATTCGCTTAAAAGCTCGCATATTAGAGCTAGAAAATGAAGCTTATTTGTTGGCCGGAAAACCATTTAATCTTAACTCACCCAAACAACTGCTCGATATTTTGTTCACAGAGCAACAATTGCCCGTTTTGGCAAAAACACCCAAAGGGCAACCCTCAACTGCAGAGTCAGTATTGCAAGAACTGGCACTGGACTATCGGCTTCCTGCGGTGATTCTCGAGTATCGAGGCTTAACGAAATTAGTGTCAACCTATATTGATGCCCTCCCTAAACGCATCAATCCGAGCACACATCGTGTTCATACGTCCTATAATCAAGCGATCGCTGCCACAGGCAGACTCTCGTCAAGCGAGCCTAATTTACAAAACATCCCTGTACGCAGTGAAGAAGGCCGCTTAATACGACGTGCATTTATCGCACCACCAAACCATGTATTACTCACGGCCGACTACTCTCAAATTGAATTACGCATCATGGCGCATTTATCCCAAGATCCCAATTTGCTGAAAGCGTTTGCCAATGGGTGGGATATCCACGCAGCCACCGCCAGTGAAATTTTCTCGGTTAAGTTAGAGGACGTCAGTAAAGAACAGCGCCGCCGTTCAAAAGCTGTTAATTTCGGCCTGATCTATGGCATGTCAGCGTTCGGATTAGCGAAACAATTAGGCATCGAACGACACGATGCGCAACAATACATCGACCTCTATTTTCAACGATACCCAGGTGTACTCGATTATATGGAGCGCACCCGTCAGCAAGCACATCAGCAGGGTTATGTTGAAACCTTATTTGGCCGTCGCCTGTATTTACCCGAAATCAATGCCAGCAACATCATGCGACAAAAGGCGGCCGAAAGAACCGCAATCAATGCTCCTATGCAAGGCACAGCAGCCGATATCATTAAAAAGTCGATGCTAACTGTTGCAAGCTGGCAACAGTCACAAGCATGTCCTGAAGCACGCGTCATCATGCAAGTGCACGATGAGCTCGTATTTGAAGTACGTGACGATGCCATCGAATCCGCTCAAGACAACATTCGACGATTGATGGAACATACCGTTGAATTGTCTGTGCCCCTGATAGTATCTATCGGCATTGGTCAGAACTGGGATGAAGCGCATTAGATCTCACGACATAATCATATAATAGTCTATACCCATTCTACCTGCCATGACGCGCGAACTCACGGCTGTCGCATTAAAATTTGATCAACCTGCCGTAGGTTGGGCCTTGGCCCAACAATCTAGCTATTAGATTTCGTTTTATTTGACGAAGAGTAAGAAATAAGATCAAATGCCACATTCAAATTTTGATGAGGTGGCACGATGCAT
>CANJSM010000050.1 GCA_947477015.1 Legionellaceae bacterium | reverse complement strand
TCTTTGCCAAATCAATGCCTAATATAGTAATCTCGTTCATGGACCCCTCTCCTTGTTTGATTAAATGTCACAATCTAATCATGGCTCATTACGAAGCCGAATGTTAGGAGAATGGGTCCATTTCATTACATGCTAAAAAAAAACAATAAAACTTGCTTACCGAATTCCTTGTGCTAATATATTATACAGCAACACCAAAATTAACTCGGTATTGCTCAAAAAAAACATAAAACCAAGGAGTCTATAATGAAAGGATTATCAAACAAATTGACCGTCATGACAGGCGTTGCATCATTGGTATTAAGCAGTGGGGCTTTTGCTATGAATTTATCGGATACGGTAGTTGATCCCGTTACCGGATTTGTAACGGAAACAACTCGTGTGATCACGGGTCCCTTCCATACTGGCATGATGCATGGCACTGAATATTTAATTTCAGACAAGCACAGCGATGATGTAAAAATCATGGACGGCATCAAAAATGGCCATCATGTTTCCTCTATGGGTAACATGAAGGTTGACTATAACATGTATAAAGGTGACAAAATCACCAACTTAAGCACTCACCGATCAGGTACCATCACAGGCATCAAACACCATGGAACAATGGACACCATGGGAGCCAATGGTAAAACCGTTCGCTATCAGTATGTTACATTTAAAGTTAAACATTTATAATGTTTACTGTGAAGAGGAAGGTATGCCTTCCTCTTCAATAAATCCTGGGTAACAAACTAACCCTATGCTGCATCTTGTGGCAAAACACCCACTGACATCAACGCCTCAATACTCGGTACAAAATAAATCGCTGAGCTGAGCGCCGTCGAAAAATCCAACAGTTTATCAGTTTTTTTCACACCATCAAGACCGATGCCAATCATTTGCTTTAACATCTCCATCGGTACACTGATGTCTTTGGATATTCCGACAAACATAATGCCTGAGCTGTCTGTTTCGGTATAATTCGCATTTCGCCTGACAATATCTATCTCTTCGCCATGACGATAAACCTTGCTGCGTTTGACATGAGAGTCATCAGGCATTGGCGATAATTGGTGGCCACCTGCTTTTGTCCTTCCATACATCGCTTCAGCACAATGTACCGGCAACCCACGCAAAGCCTCTACTTGCATCGAGTATTTTTGCAAAAGAACTGTCGTGCCGCCAGCGCCTTTTTCAGAGTCAGGAATGACGGTTAAATCGATTGCCCTAAATGGATTTGGATTGGCTATGCCATCGGCAAAACCATCAAAAGTAACGCCATTGTAATATTGAAAACAAGTAGTTTGACTCACTAAGTCCACAAAAGGACGCAATAACTTATTGATTTCATATAAGCTGTCAAATAATGCCGATGCGTTTGCTTGAGAGAACCACAGCCAAAAATCCAATTGTGCAGCGGGCATGGCTTTTCCATTTATACCTTCTAAATCTTGAGCAAAAGAATTGAGGTTATCGGGCAAGTCTCCCTGTGTTAATTGACGCCAAAATTCGGGTTTAAAACCAACAACAGCAATGGATGAACCGCCAGCCGACTCATGATGATCATTTAAAGTAGGATCATTTATACCCGTAATCTTTGATTCCCATAATTTTCCCAATGCTTTTAGAAACAACTTTTCGTCCATGTTGGGTTTAAACTGGTATTGAAGATGAACCTCATCTCGAGTGACGTGCAATAGAAACGGTTGTGGATTAGCCATGTTTTTTAAAGTCGTTTATGATGGTTAAACCATACTAAGACGTTAACAACATTATGTAAACTAAGACGGAACGCGAGGCGCAACTGCATTAGGTCGACATCCTCCCATCCGTAAACGAAGGGATGGATGTCAAAAGGACTTAATATCCTAAGGAGCATAGTGATAATCAGTCGTTACGAAGACTTATGCGGATTTTCATCTAATATGCATCCTACGTTATGGAAGGCCTGAAAAAAAGTAAATCTTGATAGAGTCACTGTGCTCTGCTTTACAAGGATAAGAATAGCTTAAGTATTACAACAAGGTTTGTGTTGATTTTCTCTATGAGTCATTTGGTTTAGAATATGCAGGAATTATCAGTATGTTAACCTGCCAAGAAAACGTACGTTTTTCTGATGGTTCTGAAATTTACAGTTGCAAATAAAGTGAGCCGTTACACCTATGTCCCGAGGCTAATCCTAGGGATCCAAATATTTTGATTGACGCGCAGGGTTATTGCGCTTAAATAGTAGGTTTTGGATCCCGTGAACAAGTCACGGGACGTAGAGATAAAAATGGTCTACAGACCCTAATATTCAAAGCCTTTAGTTTGTATTTGATGAGGAAGAATTAATTTTTAAATGATGGCACGCACCGAGAACCCACTGACAATCTATGTCGTAATTAAGAAGGGGCTTGCTTCGTTGTACCGTTGTTATTGTACAACAGTCATCTTGGGATGTTATGTCCTCACAAGTCAATGTGCTCACTGTTGCACCAGGGTTGACAGTGGAAGTGCAACCTATTGCAATAGGTACGTTACCACTTATCAAAACACTCAGTAAAATAACAAACTTTAAACAACCACCCTTTAAACTCAGATACGAAGTTTTCATATACCCTCCTTGTATGAAGTGTTAACCATTCAAGTCTCAACACCCAGAACACTAGAAACATAAACGGTCAATAAGACTTTATTTAAATCAACTGGTCTACAATTTAAAAGTAGCACAGCTTTTGGCGAAAGGAAAGGTCCTACCTTGTTTCACAACATCGCTTTGTATCTATTCATCACAAATCCTGACGCTCGGTGAAACGTCAGATTTGATTGCAGGTTGAAAGGTGCTGAATGGTTAGAAAATGGTTGACTCCGTGCTCATCGCTAACAGCCGTTCAATTTTTTTAATTGACCAGTAAAACTCGACTTTAGGAAAAATCAAGTTATGTATAAAACTCTGCCATTATGGATGATGCCTACATACTGTCTTGGAGGAGTTTTTGTGTATAATCCCCTAACAATTTCTCAAGTGGTACATTCAAACCCCACTTTTCCCGCAAGGACCCCTGAACAAATTGAAGTAGATAACAAGTTTCAAACCTTAGCTCGTAGCATGATGATGGGTCCTTCTAGCTCGGCTGAAATTATAGTGCGTAACGCTGCGCCGTATGACGATGTTGAAATGAAAGAGAGAATAATGGCTTTTATTATCGGACATACAGACGATTTAGCTCGAGGTCAATGGACCAGTGATCCTTGCAATGACGATTATGAGGTAGGAATCGGAAGACACTCAGGCAATCCAGGCATTGCAAACCAAAATTATCATATCGAAATTGTAGGTAATGATTTGGTTATTCTAGATAAAAACAATGGATTTCAACCTGTTTTGGATGCGGATAACATTCATACGATTTTACAAGCGGTTGATGAGAGTATTCCTGTGCAGAATGCTTTTCGACCATAGCCAAACACAGCGTTTCTGTGATGCATTGATATCCCCCTTTCCGTGAAAGAAAAGGGGGCGCTGATGTTAGGGCTTGCAATAATTTATGCTTCTCGATCCGTTATCAATGCCTTTTTTTCAGGCCGTTTCCAGCCATACACTGTTTTTTGCCTTGACTCCGTCAAAGTTAATTCACCAGCGGGTGCGTCTTTTCGAAGCGTGCTGCCTGCTCCAATGGTTGCATTTTCACCTACGGTAACGGGTGCGATTAATTGTGTATCGGAGCCAATGAATGCGCCGTCTTTAATCACGGTTTTGTGTTTATTAACCCCATCATAATTACACGTGATAGTGCCTGCACCGATATTAACCTGCTTTCCCAGAATTACATCGCCTAAATAACTCAAGTGGCTGGCTTTACTGCCTTCACCAAACACTGCATTTTTGGTTTCAACGAAGTTTCCTATTTTACAACCAGACGCTAAAACTGTTCCTGGTCTAATTCGAGCAAAGGGGCCAACATGGCAATCATTTTCCATGGAACAATCATTTAATACGCTATTAGCAAAAATCTCGCAGTGATCGCCTAAGGTCACATTGGTTAACACGCAATTAGGACCAATGTGACAGCCGTTACCAATGACGACATGCCCTGCAAACACGGTATTCACGTCAATAAACACGTCCATGCCGCATTGCAATTCGCCACGCACATCAATGCGCGCAGCATCTGCCAATGTGACACCAGCATGCATCAGCTTGGTGGCAATGCGTGTTTGCCACACTCGCTCCAATTGTTGTAGCTGCACACGGTTATTGACGCCTTGTATCTCCATGCAATCGGCCGCCAATAGGGAGACAACCGGCAAGCGATCGGCTACTGCCATCGCAATGATTTCTGTTAAATAATATTCTCCTTGAGCATTGCTACAACTGAGTGTCGGTAACCATTGCTTTAAATCGGCAGCTGGTGCACAACAAATGCCACTGTAAATTTCTTTGATTTGCCGCTGTTGCTCACTGGCATCTTTTTCTTCAACAATGGCATAAATTTCATCACGCTCATTACGTACAATACGTCCTAAACCAAAGGGATCAACCATGGTCGCTACTAATAAACCCAATGAGCGCGTGGGTTTGCATATGTTGATCAATGCTTGCAGCGTATCGACTTGAATTAATGGAACATCAGCGGACAAGACCAGAACCTGACTGGTTGAGGGGATGTGCGGTAAGGCTTGCATCACTGCATGCCCTGTACCTAATTGCTCGGCTTGATGAACCCAGTTGACCGGCAAGTCTGGCAAAGCGCGTTTGAGTTGGTCGCCGCCATGACCAAAAATAACATGTATAGCCTCAGGCTTTAAACAAACCGCCGTTTCGACAACGCGCTCTAACATCGGCTGTCCACCGATGGGGTGCAAGACCTTAGACAGAGCAGAATGCATGCGCTTGCCTTGTCCTGCAGCAAGAATGATGATGTGTAATGACATGATGGTTATCCTTTTTAATTCATTTGTTCAAGCATACAAGCTTTAATCGCCAACAAACTATCCAACCTATAAAACGCGTTCAAACGCGACTCCGTGAACACGTCTTTAAAATAATAGCGTACCAATGATTTACTCTGTAAGACAGCCTGATGTTCACTCTCCAAGCGAGCCAAGCCCTCAAGATGCATCATAAAACAATCCACACGCTCTGCAAAATTCACAGGAATCACTGAGTCTAAATCGGACAATAATTGTTGATACAACCATGGTTTACCACAACCTGCTCGTGCAATCATATAGGCATCACAGCCCGTATAGTTCATGGCATGCCTCAACGAACTTGAATCAGCAATATCCCCATTGGCTATAACAGGAATCGATACCGCTTGTTTAATTCGTGATATTTGAGCAAAATCAGCGAGTACATCATAATCATCGGTCCAACGACGACCATGGACAATTAATGCATCTGCTCCCGATTGCTCAATGCCTTTTGCCAAGTTAATATCGCGCTCATCGCCCTTGATTCGTATCTTCACCGTGAAAGGGATGGTGATAACACTGCGCACCCCTTGAATTATCGCCAATAAACGCTCGGGATCATCCAATAATGCACTGCCCGCATTTTTTTTACGAATTTTAGTTTTGGGGCAGCCTGCATTCAAATCAATTAAATCAGCGCCTAAGGTCTGAATACGAACGGCCGCCGCTGCGAGTATTTTAGGATCGTGTCCTGACAGTTGATAACACAAACGTTCCTCTTCTGGTGCACGGTATAAATAACGCGAATCAGGTTGATGCTTGTGAAGCACATCTTGAGAGGAGATCATTTCTGTTACACAATAGGCAGGCGGCGTGTAGCGATAAAACAACTGTCGAAATGGCGCGCAACTGTAGCCCGCAAGCGGGCCTTGAATCAGTCGGTTTGGGAGGGTTAGGGAGCCTATTTTAAATGGGGTGCTTATATGAGTGATATTGCTACTCATATTACTTATTTTCACCCATCATTTGCGCAAGACCCTGTCTAAACTGTCCAAACGCTAGAATGCGCGCAATTTGTTGGTTAGCACTTAAATACAAGACACCACTATTATCACTCACCCCCAATGCTGGGAAAAGAATCAATTGATTTAATTGACGCGACAACGCAAAACTGTCCAATCCCAATGCATACAAACGATTGTAACTGTTAAACTGCTCAGGCCAATTACGAGTACCCATTTGATGATTAAATACCCATGGCATGTCGCAGAAAATAACACCATCCAAATCACGGTCATTCATTGAGTTGGCACTGCCAGAATAGACACTCGATGTCGCGTAAACGGGAACATTTCCCGCATAATAATATTTTAACATCGGCATGATTTGTCTGGCTTTTGATGGATAGGCCAACATAAAAATCACATCAAAGTCTTGTCGACGGCTTGGCGCTGATTCAACATTTTGACCGAGTATTTGCTGGATATGCTTTCCGCGCGCTTCACTATCAGACACTTGTAAAAAATTCCGAATACTGGCATTCATGTCATCGTGCGGGCCATAATTTAAGGTATCAACGACTTGTCCTCCACTGGCTTGCCACTGACTACTGAAAGAGGCCACAACGTCAGCACCCCAAGGTCCAGTGGGGGCAATGATCAATGCGCGCGTTAACCCGCGTTTACGGGCCTTAGCAGCGACCTGACGTGCTTCATTGCCGGGTGACAATCCAAATTGCCAAGCATTGTCTTTCGTGCGCCCGTCTAAATCATTCAATAGCAAGGTAGGCACAGGATGAGTCATGGAAGCTACTGACATGACGTCTTGCTTGCTCAGCGGCCCAACAACATAATCTGCTCCATCAGCCAGAGCTTGTTCATAAAGAGACGAGACGTTACCAGAATTAGTGTTGTATACGTGCACGGTCACATCTGATTTAGATGGACTGGCCTCGTACCCTGCCATAAAACCATCTTTTATGGCTCCGCCAGGACCTGCCAAAGGACCTGTCAAAGGCAACAAAACCGCAATGTGCTTTGGTGAGGGGTATAGGCGATTTGCCACACTCTCAAGAGGTGCTGGTAAAATATAATTGGCTGGATGATTAGGGTATAGGGTTTGCCAATGTTCCACTTGAGATAGCAAGGTTTGCGGGCTATCGTATTGCTTGCGAGAAATGACCGCCAGTTGCAACCAACCTTTCAAAATAGAATGTTCTCTTGCTTCTAACGACAAGGTATCAAGTTCTGCATCAGGCAAGGCAGTCAGGGAGAGCCAAAGGGCGCGACGATTGTTCACTTTTGATGATTCATCGGGCAATATATTATCTAGTTTAATGCGCTCAACCACAGACTCAGCATAACGTCCCGTGGATTGATAAGCATAGGCTAGCATTTCGTCATATTGTATTTGATGATAAACAGGCAGCGTGCTTAATCCATGAACACTAGACAATTTAGCAATGGCTTCACGAGGTTGATCACGAATTAAATCTATTTTGGCCTGTAATAAGGTTTTTTCATCAAGCTGTTCTGGGGATAACTCACCTGTTTGTGCTAGAATCGCTTGTCCTTGTTGCCACTGTCCGTCATAAATCAAACGACCGGCAGCCATCAACAGTAAACTTTGCTGCTCAGTTCCTCTTTGATTTTTTGCTAAAGCAAGGTAGGCCGCAGCTGGCATACTGTAAGGGCTGGCTAATTTTTTGCTCACTGGAAAATGGCCTTCTGTGGCGACTTTGTTAGTGCAATTTGATAAAAAAATAACACAAAAAATAAGCAAAAAAAGCTTCGACAGTCGTGTGAATAGCAACATAAAACGATAACCCAGTGCGCAAGAAACCAAGAGGATAAACCAATATGGGCATTTCAGCAACAACCAAGGGTATTCTTTACATTGTAGCAACACCCATTGGTAACCGAGACGACATTACCGTTCGGGCATTAAATATTCTTCAGTCTGTAGATACCATTCTGGCCGAGGACACCCGCCATTCGATGCAATTATTAACGCTTTTGGGAATAAAAAAACCGCTGATGTCGTTGCACGCTCATAACGAAGCCAATAAAAGCGAACAAATCATTGCGTCACTTGAACAAGGGAAGTCTTTTGCTCTCATCAGTGATGCAGGGACTCCTTTAATCAGTGACCCAGGTTATCCTTTAGTAAATCTTGCGCAGTCTCATGGCATTACAGTCGTCCCTGTTCCTGGGCCATGTGCGATGATTGCTGCATTATCAGCAGCGGGTGTTCCCTGCGATACTTTTTCATTTTTTGGATTTTTGCCTGCGAAGCAAACTGCCAGACGCAGTAAACTTGAAGCCATGCGAACCATTGAACATACCTTGGTAGTTTATGAGTCAACCCATCGAATATTGGACAGTATTGATGACATAGAGGCTGTGTTTGGGGAACACTGTGAATTAGTTTTAGCGAAAGAGTTAACTAAAACGTTTGAACGATTTGTTTCTGGAAATGGCGCATCCGTAAAAGCCTGGCTGCAAGCAGACCCCGGACACTGCAAGGGCGAGTTCGTTCTCATTATTCCTCCAAGGATTGAAGAACAAGGCTTAACCAACAAGACCATCAGTCTATTAACGCTCTTATTAAAAGAACTGCCATTAAAGCAAGCTGTAAAAATTGCGGCTCAGCTGACTATGGAGAATAAGAACGAGTTGTATAAAATAGCTCTCGATTTGCAGGAGAAGTAGGTACTTAATGCCGTATATTTTGAGTTGAAGGCTGAGGCAGGGCGACAGCCCTGTCTCGAAACATCTTCCTAAGACTCAACTTAACCTTGGTAACACCACGTCAGGCTCTTCTTTTCCTACAAATAACTCCGGCAGGCGCGTCAAATAACCACTTTCATACGCCATATACGTTAACGTCAACAGAATAGCCAATGGCGCACTCAGTGTAAACGCGCTTAAAATAACCAAAGGAGCTATCGTATTTTTAGCAACGGTAAAACACAAGTTATCCCAAGTTCGTTGCACATCTTGCATTGCATCCGCTGTAATCTCTAAGCCTTTATTTTTTTGCTGCTCCACATAAAAGCATTTTTCTTTGTACTCACCATACTGACTGCCTGATAAGTACATGGCAATGGCTATATTGCAAATAAAAAAACATAAGGGAACAAACGCTGCCGGAGCAATTAAAAATACGGTAGCAAAAGTACTAAGCAATATATTTGCCGCCACCAAATAAAAAATAACTTCCGTTCTGGCTTTTTCATGCGCTAATTCAAGTTGATCCAATTTTTCTTGTTCTAATGCATACTCGGGTGAGTTTACATCCAGCGTATCCATATACTCGACATACTCATTGCGTTTTGATGCAAAATCCTGGTCTGTCATGTACAACAAATAACCTAACCAGAGTACATCAAAGACTGTAAACCCTATCATCATAAAATTAGCAACAGAGGCTGCAACATGAAAATAGGCCCCAAAATTGCTCAAAGCATTCACAACACCCCAAATCAAATCATTGGTCATCTGGTAATGGCGTTTTTTTATTTCCTCATAAAACCGTTCCCCCATACTCAAACTGTTTTCAGTGAAGGTATGTTTGAGTAACATCGCCAAATTAAGAAAAAAACGCGAACCAAATAGAGCAACGCTTAGAGTGTTATATACACCCAGAGGGGCATCTAAAATTTCAATATTGACCTGCTGCCCCATCAGTTGTTCAAGTTTTTCTAAATAATGATATTGATTAGCCAACAACAAAGTTTGCTTAACCGTAATCATTGAGAATCGCGTACTAAGGCGCTGCATATTGGTTTTGCCACTAAGACTGCGAAGTTTCGAATTACTAAAGGGCAGCGTGGTCAGCTCTGATAAATCCTTACCTAACGTTTTCAACAGAGTATCTTTACCAGCAACAATGAGAGGACCCTCAAAACGTTTTTTTATTGTGTCACATAACGTTGCGTATTTAATGGCATTAGGGCATCCAGGGCTGTATGTGTCGTAATAATTTTTTAATAGGTACGCCGTGTAATAGCAATATAACCATGACGTTTCGTGATTTTCATGTTTGTTTTTCAGAACAGATTGCAGGTGATTGAATTCATGTTCAATCGAGCTTCGCTGACGAGTCAAAAACGCAAAGTTATTTTGATTTGCTAGAGTGTTGATGTCATCAAAGGGTGTTATTAGAGATACACGTTGAAAAAATCTCTGTTTATCCTCAATAAATAGACTTGGCATACAAATTCCTGTGTAAACAAATTAACCATCAAGATAAAATTAAAGACTATATCACCCTGTGCTTGCACAAACAAGTGGCAAGAACCTCTATTTTTTTAACTATCCAGAATTGTAGCCTCAGTCATCGGTTCGCAAGAAGTATCCGAACCGCGACCGTAAGGGAGCGGAACTCCGCCTACTAACGTGTGGTTCTGATATATTTGGCGAACCGCTACTGGTGAGCTATTTTCCAATACAAAAGCTTGAAAAAATCTCGCCCAATAAATCATCTGGTGTAAATTCACCGGTAATTTCACACAAGGCCAAATGCGCGAGACGCAAGTCTTCTGCTAGCAGTTCACCTGCTCGATGAGTCGACAATTGATGATGACCTTGAAGGAGCAACGCTTGGGCAGTATCCAATGCCTGTAAATGCCTACGTCGAGCGAGAAATTGCCCTTCAGTCGGTTGATATCCTACAGTTTCTTTTATGCTGGATTTTAGCAGAGAAAGACCTTCCCCTGATTTAGCCGAAAGATATACGGTATTTGATTCTGCTTTTGCTAAATAACCCAGTGTATCAATTTTGTTAAATACATGGATAATGGGTACGCCGGTTGGTAGGACTGCCTTTATTTCATCACTCAGTAATGTGCTTTCGTCTCTATCATTCGTATCGATCACTAATAAAACACAATCGGCTTTACTGACTTCTAACCATGCTCTTTTGATTCCTTCTTTTTCAACTAAATCTTCACTGTCTCGGAGTCCAGCTGTGTCAATAATGTGCAACGGGATGTCATCGAGTAATATATGCTCTCGCATAACATCACGAGTAGTCCCTGCGACATCCGTCACAATCGCTACATCTCTGCCAGACAATGCATTGATTAACGTTGATTTACCCGCATTAGGGCGCCCTGCAATAACAACCGACAAACCTTCTCGAAGCATCGCTCCCTGATTAGCACTGGCACGAATTAATCCAAGATCGTGTTGCACAGTAGTGAGCATCGACATAATTTTTCCATCATTAAGAAAATCAATTTCTTCCTCTGGAAAATCGATAGCCGCTTCAACAAATAAACGCAGGTGAATCAACTGATCATTAATGGCATGAATTTTTTTAGAAAAATCGCCTTGCAAAGAACGGACCGCCATACGTGCCGCTGTTTGTGAACTGGCGTGAATTAAATCCGCTATTGCCTCTGCTTGTGTAAGGTCAATTTTATTATTAAGAAAGGCGCGTTCAGAAAATTCTCCAGGTTTTGCTAACCGAGCACCTTTAAGCACACACTCTTTGAGTAAGTCATCGAGAACAACTGGCGCGCCATGCACTTGAAACTCAATAACGTCTTCACCTGTAAATGAATGTGGTGCTTTAAAGTAGAGCAACAGGCCTTGATCTATCAAAGCCCCATCCAATCCGAAAAATGTTCTAAAATGAATTGAGCGTGGAGTAATTAGAGGGTTTTGAGTTACTTTACGAGCTATATCACAAGAGAGAGGACCAGAAACACGGATAATACCTACCCCGCCTCGTCCAGGCGGGGTAGCAATGGCAACGATGGTATCAACGTTCATTGGTTATTTTACAACAGTTAGTTTCTTCACAGGCTTAGCCGGCTGTTTTGTTGGTTTATCATCACCATATTTGTGAGTGATATACCACTGCTGAGTGATGGATAACGTATTGTTCACTATCCAATACAACACCAAACCAGCAGGAAAATTCCAAAACAATCCTGTGAATAAAATGGGTAAAAACATCATGATTTTAGCTTGCATTGGATCAGGTGGAGCAGGATTTAGTTTTTGTTGAATTAACATGGTAGCTCCCATGATAATAGGCAACACATGCCATGGATCAGAAGATGCTAGATCGGTTATCCACAACATAAATGGCGCTTGGCGCAATTCAACGCTTTCCAACAAAACCCAATAGAGCGCAATAAATACTGGAATTTGAATCACAATTGGCAAACACCCACCCAGAGGATTCACTTTCTCTTGGCGATACATTTCCATGGTTGCCTGGCTTATTTTTGCTTTATCATCACCATAACGTTCACGCAACGCGGCCAATTTGGGCTGCAATTTACGCATACCCGCCATTGATTTATAACTGGTCGCGGATAATTTAAAAAACACCAGTTTTATCAACACAGTCACTAAAACAATTGACCAACCCCAATTACCGATAAAGGAGTAAATTGTTTTCATCACAGAAAATAACAAGCCTGAAATGAACCATAACCAACCATAATCAACCGTTAAATCAAGGCCTGGAGCTATCGCTTTGAGTGTACTGGTAATTTCCGGACCCAAATACAAGCGAGACCCAACAATTTGTTGTTGATTGGGTGCTAAATCAATAGGCTGACTCACGGCACCGATGGTGTAATCACCATTTACTGCACGTGTATAAAATCGGCTTTTGCTATCGGCAACAGGAACCCATGCAGTCAGAAAATAATGCTGTTGCATGGCAATCCATCCGCCATCTACATCCAAATCTAGATTGGACTTTGTCATGTCTTTAAAAGCAACTTTTTTATAACGTGATTGACCTGGTTTGGAGTATGAAGCGCCGGTGTATGAACCTACATGGAACATACTAGAACTGTCTTCTTTTGGTGAGGTTCTTAGCAGTTGAGTATTCATATACCCTTTCCATGCTTTATCCCCTTCGTTCACCAAAACATAACGCACAGCTATCAAATAACTGCCTTTAGTAAAGACAAATTCTTTTTTAACGGATAAACCTTCTGAGTTTTTGCCACTTAACGAGACAATTAACTCATTTTTATTTGTATCTAGGTGATACTGTTTTTGTTCGCTAGTAAAAGGCACGTTAACTGATTCAACCGCTTGTTGATTAACAACGAACAAACTGCTATCTGCAACGTAACGCTCCCCTTGGTTATTTTGCAACAACACAAAAGGTTTGTTTTTTTCAGCACTACTTTCAGGATAATTGAGTAACTGCGCTTGAACGATATCGCCTTGTTGTAAATCAATCGACAAATTCAACACGTCAGTTTTAACTTGAATTAAATCTGCTGAAACTGTAGTTGGCTGATTGCTAGATGGGCTATTTTGATTATCAACCATAGAAGGCATCAATCGTTCATCACCGTTCGACGCGGTGGGGACAGAAATTTGTTGTGCACTGCTCTGCTGTTGAGCAACCGCAGGGTAATCAAGTTGCCAGGCTGTCCAGAGGGAGTATACAACCAGCGCTAACATTGCATATAAAACTACACGTCTAGTATCCATTTTAAAGCGTCTCTTCATCAGGTAAAACAGGATCGTAGCCACCTTTAGACCAAGGATGACAACGTAACAAACGGCGGCACGCTAACCATAAACCTTTGCCAACACCATAGTGCATCACGGCGGACAAGGCGTACTGCGAACAACTGGGATAAAAACGACAACAGGGTAATTTTAATGGACTGAGCACATATTGGTAAGTTTTGATTGGAAAACAAATTATTTGTCGTATAAAGAGGCTAATTTGTTCCATGCGCTACCTAATTTAGCATTAATAATCAAATTAGGCACTTTACCAACACCTGTCCGTGCCAATACGACCATGTCTACAGACGGTAAATTACTGTCTGTTCTAAAAGCCTCACGCAATAAACGCTTAACTCTGTTTCGATCATGTGCTTTTGCGATCATTTTTTTCGATAAGGCCAATCCCAAACGGGCGTGGCCTACCATGTTTTCTCGATACAATATAATAAATTCTGGATTTACTATTTTTTTTGCTTCGGCAAACACAAAGTCATATTCACTTTTTTTTAGCAAACGCCGTGTTTTATCAAAGCAATTCACATTAAGCAGCTAAACGTTTACGGCCTTTGGCACGACGACGTTTAATCACTAAACGGCCTGAGCGGGTTGCCATACGAGCACGAAATCCGTGATCACGTTTGCATTTTAGATTACTGGGTTGAAAGGTACGTTTCATGATGAACCTGTAAATAATTTTTTAGAGTTCGGATGATAAGGAACTTTTCGTCGACTGTCAAATAGGATGTTGATTATTTTTTGATCCTTTGTCCAATTGACCTAAAATTTTAAATTACCTCGCTATTATTATAATTTAGTTAAATAGATTACTTATTACTTGTTATAAGCATTGAAATATCTGTGGTTATTTAGTTTTTTAAGTTTAAAATCAATGAATTACTTCATTTTTAACCTGTTAAGAAAAGCTGCTTTTAGAGAGTATACCTAGTGCAAAGTCGACAATCCTCTACTATTCATCATACTTTTACACGGGATACAACGTTATTCATACCTTGGTTATTCACAGGATAGATCACTTGTTTTGTTTAAATAAAAAACGTTTTGTCTTTTTTGGGTGGAATTGTTGCTTTATCGGATCTGTTTAAAAGAAGGCGTACCCTTATCCCCTTCAATTCGTTTGATGTGACGAACAATTTTTACCTGAGATGTTCTTTGTGGAGAAACCACTTTTAATGGGGCAGTATTACATCGTCCCTATAATTATATTAAGTTAAATATTTTACTTATTACTTATTATAAGCATTTGCAAACCGGTTGATAGTCGTTAAAAAGTTAAACAAACCAATAGGTTATATCGATTTTATGTTGTTAAGAAACAGGGGTTAAATGAGGTATATGTGCCATGTAAGTGGTATGATAATTTTTCTAGTGATAGTTTTGCACGCTTTGTTAGTTCGTTAAGAGGCTTCTTATTCACAGGTATTGAGGGTTTATTTTAAGATATTGATTTAACGTATTTAACGAGAACTAATCCGAACCGCGCGCGTCAGCAAGCGGAATTTTTACACATATTTAGAGTATTGGTTACCATGGTCGAAATACTTGCTGAAGAAAATGCTTTGCTTAGATTTAAGAAAATCAGGTTTTACGAGATGAAATAAATCGCTTTTAAGCCACGATTACACCTACAGCAAGTTCTGTGGGTGTAATCGTGGTTATCCGTCTCTTCCCCATAGGGTTCCGCTTGCTGACGCGCGCGGTTCGGATTAGTTCTCGCACGGCTGTCGCATTAAAATTTGATCAGCCTGCCGTAGGTTGGGCCTTGGCCCAACAATCTAGCTATTAGATTTCGTTTTATTTGACGAAGAGTAAGAAATAAGATCAAATGCCACATTCAAATTTTGATGAGGTGGCACGATGCATGAGATTGGGTACATAG
>CANJSM010000049.1 GCA_947477015.1 Legionellaceae bacterium | reverse complement strand
GGCGTTCATATATATCTCCACCTGTTTTGACGTAAGCCATTGACCGGACATTGTCACACTCCATAAGTGATCCATGTCCATTAACAATAGCTATTTAAGACCGGCAATCCTAATTGTCGTCAACCGGTTAAGATAATTGTCGCCTAATAGTAATTGCCACTGGTTAAGTAGTGTTTTATCCAGGGCTTGAAAATTGAGCCGCAATTTGTTCGATAGTTTGTGTCGTTTCAGTAGCACCGTGATTGGGCCTGTTCCAAATTTGTCCTAGAGTTCTAAATTGAAAAAATCCCATGCCACATGATGTTGATGTCTCAGATCTGGGTCGAGCATTTTCTTCTAGTTGCTGTAATAATTGATTGAGAATGTCTATTTTTATATTGGCAATTTGGTTGCATTCGGCAAATTCAGCTGTAACTGGTCGTTGTATAATCATATTTCCCATACAAGAGCTTGTTTTTCTGAGTGGCCTCTCACCAGCATGTCTTATAGCGCGGGAACTTGGTGCTCTTCGCAGAGATGCGCGTGATAGTACATAATCAAAACCAATGCCAGCTTTGTCTTTTAAAGGGTAGGCTGGTGTTTCTTCTCCTAATGCAGAGAATGTATTGTCACGTTGACATTGACTGAGCCTTAAAATATCTCTATCAGCCAGATCATCTCCATATTGGTGCGTATCTAACATGAGTTGAATATCATAAGGCATGGCATTTCGTTGTGCTTTTCCTATAATATTCATACACTGTTCGTGGGTTGCATTTCCTTCTCTGGCCAGCTCATAATATTTTGCATAGGCATTTTGTAAACGGTAACTTCCATCGTGTGTGTCATGAAAGTGAACGCCATTGAGTTGATAATGAATGCCATTTCGGACTAACTGTTTTTTGAATACTGTTGCAATCAACGCATGTTCTTGGTCACTAGTACGTATACTACTGTTTGCAGGCATTTCATGTTCGACTTTATGTATTAATAGTTCAAAATTTGCAGCATCAGCCGGGTCACGCAGGTCTGGGGTAATGGCTTCTATCGTTTGTGCTTGTTTGTTCACGTAAAAAAAACTGTATTGAACGCCTATTTTTTGACAAATGATCCCGTCTGGATTGCTTAACAAAGGACTATTGATAGTAAAGCCGCCTACATCTTGCCTAAATCTTTCCAAATCATTAAGAGAATATTCGCGATTTATTTTAACTAGGTCAGGGCCACCTTGTTGTACTAAGCGCATGGCATTAATTATTTTTTGTGCAAACACTTGGTTGCGCGACAGTTCTCTAACACATAAAATCCCATACTTCCACATTGACCAATCACCCGTATATAAACTTAATTCTAGAGGGGTAACGTCATAATAAGTTTGCTCTGACTGTTCTAGCTTGTTTCCATCTGCACTGAAGATGGGTAATTGATAATTGCCTTTTTCAAACAGAATCTCTGGGTTTGTCTCTAAGATATGTCTAGCTAGCAATTCATTGCCCATGAAAACAGCAGATAGAAGTTGTTGCGTTCTTCTTTTGTTTAAGGGTTTTTCAAATAATTTATGATTGGACTTGGATACGCTGGCAAAATTGGATAACTCAGCTCCTGTAAGATAGTCACTAATCTTGTTACCTAGATCGTCGTGTATCATTTCGGAATATTGCCGCATTATAAAGCCCCTAAGTATTTGGTTTTTAATTGTACATTATTGGATGATTTTTTGTCAAATACTGTGTGTGTTCAGGTAACTTGGTTGTTATACCGTGCAATCATCCTCTGACAAAACACGATATACCGAGGCACGTCCAATACTCAACCGCTGTGCAATTTTGGTCGCTCCCAACATCGGCCGGAGAAGGTCGGGAGAAGTGATAATGAAACGGAAAACAAAGCGTAAGCGACGTATCGAGCAAATAAAGCAGATCAAACTAGAGCTAAGGAAAAGGCTCCATGAAAAACCATGTGAGACGGGACGTTGGCTAAAGAGCGTGGTGCAAGGGCACATTAATTATTATGGTGTTCCTTTTAACTCGAGGTCTCTATGTCAATTTGTACATGAAGTGAGACGGTTGTGGTTGAAATCACTCAGACGTAGAAGTCAACGCCATCAAACAAACTGGTCTCGTTTTGCATTGCTTGCTGATCGCTGGATCCCTAAGCCAAAGATAGTCCACCCTTATCCTGAACAGCGCTTTTACGCCACTCAACCAAGGTAGGAGCCGGATGCGTTAGTAGCGCACGTCCGGATCTGTGCGGGGGGCAGGAGGTAACTCCTGTTCCTCCCGCGACCCTAAAAAAAAACTATACAGGTTACATGAATTAGTTACTAAGCCACAAGAAACGCAATTTGACTGAAATACGTCCGGAAATTCCGGCGGTTTGCGCCTACAACCCCTAAGTAAATGACATTGTCAGGCGACCGGCCTTCTCTCTCAGCTAAATACTGGATCGATTGATTTTCAATCGGTCCAGTATTTAGCTGACCACCACTTTAGTGCGCCTTAATTTTACAAAAACGAAGTTTAATAAATCTCTAGCAAACTCTATTTTAAAATATGAAGTTAAAAATAGATACGCCGACATAAAGCATGCAAGTGCCACAAATAATATGATACATCTAATGAGAAAAGGTGATAAAGGGTTAAATAAGAACGTGTTATGTCCGATAAAAAAAGTGCAGGTACTACCCAGAAAAACACAGACAACTCCACAACGTAATAAATCCATAACTATTTGTCGTTGATTTAGATTATACCAGTGTGACATTAAACAATAAAGAACGAATACATTGAAATTTGCAGAAACGGCAGTAGAAATTGCTAGACCATAATGCCCCATTTGGAATTTAAAGATTAATAAATAATTTAATAGGAGATTAAGAAATATTGAGATAAAACTCACAAACATGGGAAACCATTTTTTATTAATTGAATAAAAAGCAGGAGACAATACTTTTATACAAGAATACGCCACAAGTCCAAGAGAATAATATTGTAATGCAACCGCTGTTTGTAAGGCATCTGATTGATAAAATTTCCCATGTTCATAGATCAAGCTGATGATGGGGTTAGCAAATAGCCAAAGGATAAAGGCCATTGGCAAAGTCAGAAAAATAGCCAATCGTATAGATTGGTTTAATGTACGTCCGAACAGTGCATCATCTCCTGAAACTGCAATTTTTGAAATAACTGGCAACGTAATTGAGGCAACCGCCACACCGAACATTCCCAGCGGAAATTGCATTAATCTAAAGGCGCTGTTTAACCATGTTATCGCTTCTTTACCAATATAAGACGCGAAAACAGAGTTTATTAATACATTAATTTGCACTGCACTGGCGGCTATAATTGCAGGTACCGTTAAAACCAGCACTTTACGTAAACTGTCATCTTTCCAATGTATATCAAATTTAAAACGAAAATTGAGTCTCTTTAACGATGGAAGTTGAATCAATAGTTGCAATAAACCACCCAGTAAAGTGCCGGCTGCCAAACCAATAAGTGCTCTACTACCAAAGTCAGGATCAAGATACCACCCCAACGTTACACCACCAAAAATTGAACCTATATTAAAGAAACTAGAAGCCAGAGCGGGTATCCCAAACACATTTTTCGCATTCAGAATCCCCATCATAATCGCAGCTAACGAAACCAGTAAAATAAAAGGATACATGATTTGAGTTAACATAATCACTGTTTTCATATCAGATGGAAGCAAATAAGGAACCAAGATATGGATCAGAGAGTCAGCAAAAAAGATGCCTAGTAGTGTTATAATACTCATTAAAACAATACTCAATGTCAACATTTTGGATGCAAGAGCCCATGCTGATACTTGACCTTCTGTTTCAAGTTTCTGAGAAAAAACAGTTACAAATGAAATTGATAAAGCCCCTTCAGCAAACAGATCACGCAAAAGATTGGGAGCACGAAAAGCAATGAGAAAAATCCCCATTAAGGATGAACCAAATAATGAGTTAAACAAAACTTCTCGAATGAGTCCAAGAACGCGGCTACACATAACAGCAACAGCAATTACACCCGTTGCTTTTTTATTAAGTTGCTTCTCTTTGTTCAATATGACCTCAAACTGAAAGTAAATCAGCAAAATCCGATGTTCGGCGTTTTAAAATAGCAATTGGAGTTTGAACAAAATGACATGAGCCTTTTTTATGTCTTTTTATCCAAACTCCAATTTATAAAAGTTGACCAAACCATGTTAACAATGTTTTTTCTCCCAAATGCTGGTTAGTATAGCACAAATATTTTTTAAGCTCGGAGCAAAAGGTTTCTTCAGTTGGAATCATATCTGTTTCAGTGAAAGGCATATGATGCATATATTTTCCAAAGTACTGATCACAAAAAATCATGTAATCTTTTGTAAACAATAAAAATGTATGCCACATATCGTCCACTTCACTCATTTCATGATGCATCACACAAGAAAAATCAAGTCGCATATCAATTGGGTTAGCCTCTTTATCGAGCTCAAGCTTTCGAGACAGCCATAAATACTTCAGAAGTTCTTTAAATGCCTTTTCTCCTGAAAGGAGATTTTTATATGAAAAATCTTTATTGTATCTTTCGATTATTTTTATGTTTTTATACAACAACAGGTTATCAAGAGAAACAAGCATATTAAAACTCACTATTACAACCGTGGATATTGGACAAAATGACATAAAAAAATCTCATGTCATTTTGTCCATGATAATTGATTCTTCGATATTTTGATTAATTACACATTCCACAAATACCACAAGCATGAGTGCGCTCACCTTGAATTTTTTTCAGTTTAGCCGCAATGATTTTATCAATAAGTGACATAATTAACCTCTTTTTATTAATCAAGAAGCCTACAATATGTACATTTAAAACTGTATGTCAATACTGTAATTTTACAATAATGGGTGGGCAGGTTTTTTAAGAGTTATTGGAAAATAAATGCATTTTTTATCCGCCAACCTTTAGGCTCTGTATAGCATTTTGAAGTATCTTGAGGTTATACTGAATTGAGCATTGGGTCGACGGACATGAAAAATGATCCATGTATCTCTTCATCTTCACTACTAAACAAGGATAGTTATGAACCATGAACTGTTAAATTTATTCGCTCTTATTGTTGTTTTTGGGGTGGTGATGTGGCTGGTTAACGCCTATATTCCTATGCCTGCTGCTATTAAAAGTCTGTTGAATATTTTGGTTGTTATCGTGCTAGTCGTCTATATTCTTGAATTTTTTAACGTGATCCCTGTGATGTTGCCGATGATTCAACTGCTACGGTGACGGTTCAAATCTCTAAAACCTAACAAACAAGGAGTGTGTTGTGGTCAACGCTTTGATAGCTAGCAGTAACTTGAATCGACAAACGCAAGAAGCATTGATAAAAACGCACGCACTTCTTGTCAAGCGAATTGCTTACCATTTATTGGGACGATTACCTCGATCCATTCAACTGGATGATCTCATGCAAGCAGGGATGTTGGGTTTATTAGAAGCTGTCAGGCATTATGATGGTAGCAAAGGTGCCTCATTTGAAACGTATGCGGGTATCCGTATTCGTGGCACTATGCTGGATGAAGTGCGTCGTAATGATTGGGTACCTCGATCTGTCTATCGAAATGCACGCATGATTGCGGCAGCCGTTAGAGAAGTTGAAAATCGCTTAAGTCGTGATGCTAAAGATCATGAGGTGGCTGAAGAATTGGGCCTGACTTTACCAGAGTATCACGAGATCTTAAATGACTCGAATGGCGCTCATTTATTTGGGTTTGATGATTTGGGCGTGACCGATGATGTATTGAAAGACAATACACTAGGCGCATCCACTGAGCCTCATGTTAATGTGCAGCGCGCTGACACCAAGGCTTGCTTGACTCAGATTATCAATAGTCTGCCTAAAAACGAGAGCATGGTGTTGTCGTTATATTATGAACATGATTTAAATTTAAAAGAAATTGGCGAAGTCTTGGGTGTGAGTGAGTCTCGTGTGTCACAAATTCACAGTCAAGCCACACATCGAATCAAATCGCGATTGCCTGCTTTGTGAACGACGCAACTATGCTGTAGAATAGGGCCAAATTCTGAATACAATGAAAGGTCATGCATGTTAGAAGTCAATCAAACTAATCTTACTCTGGCAGATTTGGACACACGTATCCATGCGCTTCGGGGGTATCTTTGACTTTGATAGTCAAAGTGAACGACTTGAAGAGGTGGTGCGTGAATTAGAGTCGCCGGCCATTTGGAATAATCCAGAGATAGCCCAAACGCTCGGTCGGGAGCGGGTCCAACTAGAAAGTGTCGTTCATCAACTGCAGCAATTAGGTCAATCGGTGATTGATTTAACCGAGCTGTTTGTCATGGCTCGCGAAGAAAATGACGAAGACACCCTCCATGACGTGGCTCAAGAAACAACTAACATTGAAAAACAAGTCGCGCTACTCGAATTTCAGCGTATGTTTTCAGGCAAAATGGATAAATCCAACGCGTTTCTAGACATTCAGTCAGGATCTGGAGGCACAGAAGCTCAAGATTGGGCCGAAATGATGCTGCGTATGTATTTGCGTTGGGGTGAGCAGCATGGGTTTACCACTGAGCTAGTTGAGTGTTCTGGTGGAGATGTTGCCGGCATTAAAAGTGCGACCATTCATTTTACCGGCGAATATGCTTACGGTTGGTTACGCACGGAAACTGGTGTGCATCGCTTGGTTCGTAAGTCACCTTTTGATTCAGGTAATCGACGACATACATCTTTTGCATCGGTGTTTGTTGCCCCTGAAATTGATGACGACATTGAAATTGACATCAACCCGGCTGATTTGCGAATCGATACTTATCGTGCATCGGGTGCGGGTGGTCAGCATGTCAATCGAACCGACTCAGCCGTTCGCATCACCCATGCGCCCAGTGGTATTGTTGTGCAGTGTCAAAATGACCGCAGCCAGCATAAGAATAAAGATCAGGCCATGAAACAATTGCGTGCTCGATTGTATGAAATGGAAATGCAAAAAAAGCAAGATGAGCAACAAGCCCTAGAAGCCACCAAATCCGATATTGGTTGGGGATCACAAATTCGATCGTATGTCTTGGATCAATCACGCATCAAAGACTTGCGAACCGGTGTCGAAACCAGCAATACCCAAGCTGTATTGGATGGCGATCTTGATCAGTTTATTGAAGCCAGTTTGAAAGCAGGAGAGTAAATCCCATGATAGAAGAACAATTAGACGAAAGCGAAGTTTACCATGTTCGTAAACAAAAATTAGCTGATTTACGTGAGCAGGGATTTAATTTTCCCAATCAGTTTCGCCGGGAACATTTAGCCATTGATTTAAATAATCGTTACGCCAACATCTCAAAAGAGGACTTAGCACAAGAAGCTGTCAATGTTGTTGTAGCCGGTCGCATCGTATTACGCCGTGTGATGGGCAAAGCGAGTTTTTTCCATATTCAAGATGTATCCGGACGTATACAAATTTATGTGCGTCAAAATGACATTCCTGAGCTGTATGAGCAATTTACCCATTGGGACATGGGTGACATTGTTGGTGTGCGCGGACTATTGTTCATTACAAATACGGGTGAATTAACCGTTCATGCAGAACACATCGAGTTGCTTACAAAGTCGCTGCGACCGCTGCCTGATAAATTTCATGGTTTAGCGGATCAGGAAGTGTGTTACCGTAAGCGCTATGTGGATTTAATTGCGAATGAAGACACGCGAAACACGTTTTTGACGCGTTCCCGTGTGATTCAAGCCATGCGTCAATTCATGGATAAAAATCAATTTTTAGAAGTTGAAACCCCCATGATGCACCCGATTCCAGGTGGTGCTGTAGCACGTCCCTTCGTGACTTATCACAATACCTTGGACATGGAAATGTTTTTGCGTATTGCGCCTGAGCTGTATTTGAAGCGCCTTGTGGTCGGTGGTTTTGAGCGGGTGTATGAAATTAATCGTAATTTTAGAAATGAAGGCATATCAACACGCCATAATCCAGAGTTCACGATGATTGAGTTCTATCAAGCATATGCTGATTACGAAGACATGATGGATTTTACTGAGAACCTGCTGCATTACTTGTGTGACAGTGTTTTAGGCACGCGGCATATTGCATACCAAGGCCAGACTCTGGATATGAGTAGATCATTTGCTCGTATTAGCATTAAAGAGGCGATATTGCAGCACCATCCTGAATTGACAATGGAGCACATTGAGACAGAATCAGGATGCCGCGCTGTACTGGATAAACTTGGGCTTGCCTATAAAGATGCTGATGGGCTTGGTAAATTGCAGATGATAATCTTTGAAGAAACCATTGAGCATCAACTCATTCAACCGACCTTTGTGACAGGCTATCCAACTGAAGTGTCTCCTTTGGCTCGTCGAAGTGAACACGATCCGATGGTAACTGACCGTTTTGAGTTTTTTATTGCGGGACGAGAAATTGCGAACGGTTTTTCTGAATTAAATGATGCAGAAGATCAAGCGGCACGCTTTCACAAACAGGTTGCAGATAAAGATGCGGGCGATTTAGAAGCCATGCATTTTGACAGCGATTACATCGAAGCCTTGGAGTATGGTATGCCACCTACAGCAGGCGAAGGTATCGGTATCGACAGGCTGGTGATGTTATTTACTGACTCGCCATCGATTCGTGATGTGATTTTGTTCCCACAGTTACGAAAGTAAGTGGTTGATATCCTCCCCGCTCTGAAGAGAGTGGGGATTCCTGCGGCGCTCAAGAAACTGCTCATCGGATAGTTGCAACAGGTCTTTCTAAATGTTGCACATTCAACAACCCTTCGTGTTTAATGCAGCCCAACACAACGAGTAATCCAACTGTCTGCTTGGATGAGCTAATGCGTTTTCAGACACCAACCAAGCCTCTCGAGACTCAAACATAAACGCGAGTGTATTGCGATATCGAAGTGGTTTTAGCGGCTGCTGGATGGCTTTTTGATAGGTCGCGGTATCTGGGCCGTGGGGTGTAAAACAATTATGGATGCTCACACCGCCTATTTCAAAACCGGTGGACTTAGCATCGTATTCGCCCTTCAGAAGCCCCATTAATTCACTCATGATATTTCGATGAAAATAGGGGGGTCTAAACGTATGCTCGGCTACTTGCCAGCGGGGTGGAAAAATCACGAAATCCAGATTTGCGACGCCTTTGGTGTCGCTCTCTGAGGTGAGTACTGTAAAAATAGACGGATCGGGATGATCAAAACTTACTGTGTTTATCGTATTAAATAGTGACAAATTATAACAATAGGGTGCGTAGTTACCATGCCAAGCAACGACGTTGAGTGGAGAGTGATTACTGTTGGCAACCCACATCTGTTGCTGATATTTACAGAACATACTAAAGGCGCCTTTTTTGTTTTCAAAAGCCGCTTTTGGGTAGAGAAAATGCCTAGGATTGGCCAATCCATTTGAACCCATGAAACCCAGATCAGGTAATATAAATGGCAAACCGCCATTTTCACATACATAGCCACAAGCTGTTGAATCCAGTAGTTCACAATTGAATACAACACCCCTCGGGATAACCGCTATCATTCCAGGAGCGATATCCATGATACCAAATTCAGTGTTTAATCGGATTCGTCCAAGGTAGGGTACAAAAAGCATTTCTCCATCTCGATTACTAAAAAATCGATTGCTCATGGATTGATTGCATAAGTATATATAAGCATTATTAAGCGTGTTGCCGGCCACATGATATAAACCATCCACAAAATCTTGTTTAATCAATGGCTCAGGCCTCGCAGACCATCGCATAGGATTAGGCGGCTGTAGTGGTGCCAAAGGATCGGTGGCAGCACAAGGATAATGACTATAATCACTCTGAACAACCGAAGGGAGCACTCGATACAGCCAGCTGTGAAGATTAGTGTGTCTTGGACGGGTGAATGCACTGCCATTGATTTGTTCGGCGTAGAGATTTAAATGACAGTTTTGGGGCGAGTTTTGATGTTCCGGCAATGCACCTAGAACGGCTTCGCTTTGATGATGGTTGCCAAATCCTGCCAAGTACATAATACGCATCCTGTGCCGATAAACTCGTTACTTCAATTTATAGTCTGTTAGATTTAATAAATCAAGCGACAATTGACTAACTACGTTGAGATTGCTAATATCTCGATTAATTTTTTATCATATTTTTTCTATTTTTCAAGGACTCTCCCATGCAATTTATCGATCTGAAAACGCAATCTCAGCGTATCGAGGCTCGTCTGTTTGCCCGCTTTAAATCGGTATTGGATCATGGCGCCTATATTATGGGGCCAGAGATTGCGGAACTAGAAAGCGCGTTAGCAAAGTACGTTGGCGTTAAACATGCCTTGGCTGTTGCCAGTGGAACGGATGCTCTATTAATCGCGTTGATGGCATTGGACATCGGAGCCGGTGATGAAGTCATCACTACGCCATTTAGTTTTTTTGCAACAGCAGAGGTTATTGCTTTGCTGGGGGCGACGCCGGTGTTCGTTGATATTGATAGTGATACCTATAATATCAATGCGGCTTCTATTGAAGCGGCTATCACCAGCAAAACAAAAGCAATTATGCCTGTTAGTTTATATGGACAATGCGCTGATTATGATGAGATCAATGCCATCGCTAAAAAATATAATCTGCCTGTTATTGAAGACGCTGCACAAAGTTTTGGTGCCACCTACAAAGGCAAGCCGTCTTGTGGTTTAACAACCATTGGTTGCACTAGCTTTTTCCCATCGAAACCACTGGGCTGCTACGGTGATGGTGGTGCTTGTTTTACCAATGATTCTGAATTAGCAACACGTATGGATGAAATCCGTTTACATGGGCAGTCTAAACGATATCATCATACACGGTTAGGAATTAATGGACGTTTTGATACCATTCAAGCGGGCTTTTTGTTAGAAAAACTTGAGATCTTCCCTGAAGAAGTGCAATTACGCCAACAAGTTGCGGATCGATACGCAGAATTATTGCCGTCGAATATCAAAACACCAACGATTAAATCATATAATACAAGTGTGTTTGCCCAGTATACATTTGAAACAAGTGATCGGGATGCTTTGCAAAAAGAACTGAATAAAAGAGGGATACCAACTGCCGTACATTATCCAACAGGACTGCACGAACAGCCCATTTTTAAGAAAATGTACCCAGGATCACAACGATTTCCTAACACAGAACATGCTGCGAGTCGGGTATTGAGCATTCCTATGCATCCCTATTTAACGCTTGAAGATCAGAAGAAAATTGCTGGTGCATTAAAAGAAATTTTAAGCGCCGAAGCGGTAGCTTGTTAAACTAGGGCGAGTTGTGACCACGATGTTCGTGGTCACAACAGCATCAAACTTCCTCAGTAACCGGTTTAACCCATCTTCCACGTTTAGCACTTTCGACACCAGGCTGGTCAAATGGATTGATATCCCATATCACGCTCTGTACAAATATCTTGTGCTCATACATGGCAATCAGTGCGCCTATAGTAAAAGGCGAGCAATCTTTGATTCGAATATGATTTAATGGTAGATCGCCTGAAATATAACCATTTGGGTTGTTATCTTCATTCACACCAGACGTCAGTACTCGTATTTTATCAAGACACATTTTATTGATAAGCTGTCCATCAAATGTGTTGACCGTGATAAAATCTGCGGCCACTTTGTGAGTCCCTTGGCAAAGCAGCTGATAATAACTGTGTTGAGCCTGATTGCCTAACCCGCCCCATATTAATGGTCCAGTGGAGTGATTGACCTTATTGCCTTGATTATCAATGCCTTTACCATTGCTTTCCATATCCAACTGCTGAATATAAGGTACAAACTGTTCTAATTGTTGCGCATAGGTTAGGATTAACAGACTTTGCCTGTTTAAAAAATTATTGTTCCAAATGCCAGTGAGTGCTGAAATAACGGGTAAGTTATGCTCAAATTTTGCGTTTCGAAAATGGTTGTCCATGCTGTTTGCACCAGCCAATATCTCGCAAAACGGCTCATATCCGATTGCTATGGCTGTAATTAAATTAATTGCAGAGCACAATGAATAACGTCCACCCACCCAATCCCAAATAGGAAGGATGGTTTCAATTCCAAATTGATGCGCTTTTTCAATGTTTGCTGTCACAGCAATGCAATGTTTTGCAACGTGTTGGTGATCCCCAATCCATGCGATGGCTTGTTTCGCATTAAACAGTGTTTCTTCGGTAGTAAACGATTTTGATGCAATGATAAATAGTGTGGTTTCTGGGGCTAGTTTAGCTACTGCATTTTTAAATCCATTGGGATCGACATCTGAAACAAAATGATAACTTAAGTCAGGGGAAGTTATGTTCGCAAACGCTTTCAGGCAAAAACGAGGACCTAAATCAGAGCCACCAATACCAAGATTAACGATGTCTGTTATCGGTTTTCCAGTATGGCCTAACCATTGTTTAGTTCTGATTTGTTCGGAAATGGACTTTATTGATCTTCGTGCTTGCAACACTTCTGGCATAACATCTTTGCCGTCGACCCAAATGGATGTGTCTACTGACGCGCGTAAAGCAGTGTGTAATGCGGGCCTGTTTTCGCTGACATTTAACTTATCACCTCGCATTAACCCGTTGATTTTTTCAGGCAAATGAGCAGCGTTAGCTAAAGAAAACAACAATTCTAGAGCATCAGGAGTAATCGATTGGGATGAATAATCAAGATCAATATTGCATGCAGAGGCATGAAAAATATTTTTTTTGTCATAAATCTTAGCTGAATTGCTTGTTTCAAACGAACAGGCATGGTTTTCCAGTGCTTTCCATAAGCTGATTTTAGTGGCTTCCTTCATGTCAAACAGTTTCCATGTGAATTATTGGTAAGGATGATACTATCTATGATGTATTTTGGTCAAATTTCAGATGGGTATGTCCGTGTGATTTGCTTTGTTTAGATCATACCCTTAAAATGCGTATTATTTCGCTAGCTCATTTAACGAGTATTTATTATGTCGGATTTTGTTTCAGATTTTACCAAACGGCGTACATTTGCCATCATTTCTCACCCTGATGCAGGAAAAACAACGGTAACAGAAAAACTGTTGTTATTCGGAGGTGCTATTCAGATGGCAGGGACTGTAAAAGGTCGCAAAGCAACTCGTCATGCTACTTCCGACTGGATGGAGATGGAAAAAGAAAGGGGGATATCTATCACTACCTCCGTGATGCAGTTCGTCCACAATGATTACGTCATGAATTTACTCGACACACCAGGTCATGAAGATTTTTCCGAAGATACGTATCGGACGTTAACAGCTGTTGACTCTGCCTTGATGGTGATTGACGTGGCTAAAGGTGTTGAGGATAGGACAGTTAAACTGATGGAGGTTTGCCGTTTACGTGATACGCCGATTATGACGTTTATCAATAAGCTGGATCGTGAAGGGCGAGAACCTATTGATTTGTTAGATGAAGTGGAAACAGTATTGGGTATTCAGTGTGCTCCTGTGACATGGCCTGTGGGAATGGGTAAGCGGTTTAAGGGAATTTATCATCTCTATCAAGATATCATATATCTATATCAGTCTGGGAAAAATGCGCAGAAACAAGATGCCGTTAAGATAGAAGGCTTAAACAATCCTTTGCTAGATGAATTGCTGGGAGATATGGCCCAGGAACTTCGTGATGAAATCGACCTCGTCAAAGGTGCGTCACATGAGTTTAATCTGGAAGATTATCTGGCGGGCAAATTAACGCCAGTTTATTTTGGTTCAGCTATCAATAATTTTGGTATCAAAGAATTGTTGGATGATTTTGCCGATTATGCACCGCAACCCATGCCTCGAGCAACGCAAACGCGAGAAGTTGATCCGCACGAAACGGCATTTACAGGATTTGTTTTTAAAATTCAGGCGAACATGGATCCTAAGCATCGTGATCGCATTGCTTTTTTGCGCGTGTGTTCCGGAACCTATAAAAAAGGCATGAAACTGAGCCATTTGCGCCTAGAAAAAGAGGTTCAAATTGCCAACGCATTGACGTTTATGGCTGGTGACCGAGCCCAGACAGAGGTTGCTCTTGCGGGTGATATTATCGGTTTACATAACCATGGAACGATTCGAATAGGTGATACTTTTACACAAGGAGAGGAATTAAAGTTTACCGGTATTCCAAATTTTGCACCTGAGATGTTTCGTTTGGTTCGTTTGAAAGATCCATTGAAGAGCAAAGCGTTAATTAAAGGGTTGATCGAATTATCCGAAGAGGGCGCAACCCAAGTGTTTAGGCCATTGAATAGTAATCAATTAATCTTAGGCGCAGTAGGAGTACTTCAGTTTGACGTGGTTGCGCATCGCTTGCGGCATGAATATAAAGTGGATTGTGTGTATGAAGCGGTGAGCGTGTCTTGCGCTAGATGGGTTTATGCTGATGATGACAAGGCAATGGAAGAATTTCGTAACAAAGCCTATGATTATTTAGCATTGGATGGCAGTGATACACTCATGTACCTTGCTCCCACTCGAGTTAATCTCACTATGGCCCAAGAGCGTTATCCGAAAATACAGTTTTCAGCAACGCGAGAGCATTAGGGGCTGTCGTTCACCGTTAGGGCTTGTGAGGCGTTTACGGCGCCTCGAAGCCCATCATCGGCAGTCTTTGAGACAGGCACTTATCTAGCACTAGAACAACTTGCTTTGATTGGACTATCGCCATGGTTTGTTAATTCAATGCGACCACCCGATTGCGCCATAATGTGAATCACATCACCTGGGTGCACGACCAACACCATTGCATCTCCTTGCGAGAGTGGAATGCTGTTGAGTGATCCGGCTTTACGAAGAACGGTGAAAGAAAAAAGATTGCTATCGTTGTTGCTGATAATGCTGCAATCGGCATTTATAGACCAAAAAAAGATGTTATTAAATACTTGTGGGGCATTGGGTGGCAGGGTAAATTCATAGGATGAACCCATGCTAAAGATTTGCTGCGTTGCAGAAAATGCATTTGAACTGAAAATGCAGGCGGCAAAAAGCGCAGTCAGCCCGATCTTTCTAAACATTTTTATCTCCAATACGTGATAACAAGCCGATCTTGACAAAAAAAAACCATTTTGTCTAGAGCTGGCTCCAATAAAGTCACGGCTGTCGCATTAAAATTTGATCAACCTGCCGTAGGTTGGGCCTTGGCCCAACAATAACGTATTGAAATCCACAGTTGCAGAAAAAATCCTAGTCAAAATACAGTTATTAGATCTAACCTGTGCGCTCAAGGAGATTTTATACAAGTCCAAACCACATGCGATATCGTAGATTGATCATTCTAGGCACAAGCTATTTTTTCACGGTAGTGCTTCAAGATAGACGAAGTGATTTATTAATCCAAAAAATAAATGAGCTACGCCAGGCGTTT
>CANJSM010000048.1 GCA_947477015.1 Legionellaceae bacterium | reverse complement strand
CAATAGGATAATTGAAAATTAACGAGCTAACTACTTGATTTTAAAAGAATTAAATGGCGCGCTCGGAGGGACTCGAACCCCCGACACCTTGGTTCGAAGCCAAGTACTCTATCCAGCTGAGCTACGAGCGCGTATTTGAGTGTTCTAAAAATGGTGGGCCGTGTAAGAATCGAACTTACGACACAGAGGTTAAAAGCCTCCTGCTCTACCGACTGAGCTAACGGCCCTTATAAACAGGGATGTTCTAAAAATGGTGGGCCGTGTAAGAATCGAACTTACGACACAGAGGTTAAAAGCCTCCTGCTCTACCGACTGAGCTAACGGCCCTAAGGTGACTGCACGAAATAAACTTCCGCACGGTGCTCCTAAAGAGGATGGAATGATACCGGAATAGGCCAAAATATCAAGTATTTTTGATATTTTTTTTAAAAAATAGCTATCAGAGCAACTGTTCAGGGGTATTTACAAAACTAAACGATGTAAATCATCGCTGGTTGCAAGAACTTTTAAACCCGTTGCAGACAAAGAGTCTCTCATCTGAAGCAAGGTATTCGTTGACACAAGTAACAATAAAACGTCCGCACCCATCGCACCACATCCTTTCATGGCTAAAATGTTCTTGTTTTGTTTCAACGAGTCCATACATTGCAAACTGTGATTCGCAACCAAATGCTCTTCCAATAATGCCTCATGATAAGCATTGACGGCGTCAATGACGCGTTCACTGTCAGTTGACTCAAACGCTTTTTTTGCTGATTCAACAATGTTGGCTAACTGCTGAATTTTTGCAGTCAATGTCAATGACTGTAAATGATGATGAGTTGCCAATTTTTTACCGGTATGAAGCAAAATAAAAGCTAGATCAGCAAAAGGCCAAGCATACGTGTTGCATTGAGTTTGTTGTCGATTAATATAAACACAACCTTGCAATGATTGCGCCAACACATCATAACCGCTGGGGCGGATCCCTATGCCCTGCCAAGCAGATTCGAAATAGCTCTCAAGCATCTCATTGCGAGACAACGGTTTGTTTTGTAAGTGAAGATGGGCATAGTACGCGCCAAGCCACTGTGCACTGGAGGCTCCCAAGCCACCGCAGCCATTGTAAGGATCTTGCCATATTAATCCGTGGTTCAAATGACCTTGTTGTGACCAAAATCGACCCGCTGGAGACTCTGGATGAATCCCTTGCAAACGTGGCGTATTGGTAAGCGCTAACTCAAAACAAGGCGCTGTCGTCAAAACAATCGCTGGAGCGCCTTCGATAGCGGCATATTCGCCTAAAAAAAAGGTTTTAGCTGGAATTAACCATTTCATAAGCTAACAGAGGCCTGTCTGAGTTCGGCTAACAATTCAGAAGCATGACTCAAACTCACGCGCTTGTTAGTCACTAGCCACTCTTGCAAGCGGGCTTTCAAAACGGGCGTTTCCTCGACTGTAGCGCCAGCCAGCAAAAGTAAGTTATCAATATGTAATTTCATGTGTCCTTGAATAATACCTTCCGTGGACAAGGCTGTAATGGCACCTAAATTCTGCACCAGACCAACGGCGGCAATGACGCGAGACAATTCATTTGCAGAGCTAACATTAAGCATCCGCAAACACATCCTAGCCGTTGGGTGCAATGCCGTAACCCCCCCCACGATGCCAACAATAATCGGTGCTGTCAGTTCACCTGTCAAGACTTCTTCATGATAGCGCCATCGCGAAATCGCTTGATATGTGCCCTGCCGCGACGCATAGGCATGCACCCCCGCTTCAACGGCTCGCCAATCATTTCCTGTGGCTATCAAGACCGGATCGATACCATTCATGATGCCTTTGTTGTGCGTTGCTGCACGATAGGGGTCAATTTCAGCAAACAACGACGCTTCCTGCAGTCGCGCCCCCAGTATCGGATCGATGCCACGAATACGCACGGTTGCTGTTGTTAGCTTCTGATCATTCAAATTGGAAAGAATGCACATGGTGACTGATTCACCCGTCAAACGCTCAATCGGCTCTTTTAAATACTCCAAGACTTGATTGACAATGTTTGCACCCATGGCATCACAACTGTTCATCGTTAAATGAATCACGGCCATGTCGAAACCATCGGGACGCGGTAATTTACGCAGTTGCAAATCAATCACACCGCCACCGCGCTTCACCATACTCGCGGCCACATCTTCATTGGCTTTTTCAATCAAAAATTGCTTATTTGCATCGATTATCGTCGAAAACCGTTTAAAATCGACTATCTTTGCCAATTGAATCTGACCAATAATACACTCACCAGAAACATGTGTGGTTATTTCGCCGTGCTGTCTTATCCATTTTGCAGTTTTTGATAACGCAGCAATGATAGAGGTTTCCTCTACGGCCATTGGAATCACATGATCACGACCATCGATATTAAAATTAGTCGCCACCCCCAAAGGAAGCTGAAAATACCCAATGACATTTTCAATCAATTGTTCGGCAAGACCGACCTCATGAAGACCGCCTTGCCGTAAATACAGCACATCGTCTGGCGTCATAGCACCCAGTTCCAACAACCGTTGAAAACGCTCTTCACGCGTTAATTTTGAAAACCCGGAAAACAATTGACCGGCATTTTTAGCTAACGACATGCCTTCTCCTTTAAATCTTGTAAAACACGGCTACCCGTACAAAACATAGCAACTTGCAATTCATATTCAATCGATGCCATCACAGCGAGCACCTGTTCTGTGGAGTCTAATGCCGCTTGAAGCATGGGTTTAGCAAAACTAACGGTCGTGGCACCCAATGCAATTAATTTAGCCGCATCTAACCCATGACGAACGCCTCCTGAGCCCCATACTTCAAACCCAGGCTGCAAGACCGCGGCATCACACACGCTTTGAACAGTATCAATCCCCCAATTTCGGAATGTAGCTGCCGCTTGATGTCGAAGGGGGTCATGTATCGCACGATGCCCTTCTATTCGACCCCAATGCGTTCCCCCTAAACCACTCACATCAACTGCAGCAACGCCTATGTCATTAAGACGCGCCAAGGTGGTGGGTGAAAAACCACACCCGGTTTCTTTTACCACCACAGGCAAGGGCAGGGCTTTAACTACAGCTGCCAATGCCGTCCAACAACCCTTAAATGAGGGTGTGCCTTCAGGCTGTATACACTCTTGCAAGGGATTACAATGGATGATTAACGCATCCGCTTGCAGTGCATCGGTTAACGCTTGAATCTGGGCCAAAGGCGTGGAAATTAGTTGTGCAATTCCAATGTTGCTAAATAACGATACACTAGGGAATTCATGACGCAAAGGCCGCCAAGCACTCGCTGCAGTAGCATCGGTCAATTCGCGACGCTGAGAACCAACCCCCATCGCCCAACCTGATTGAGAGCAAGCAGCAACAAGGTTGCGATTAATGTCTACAGCCCCCCGATGCCCCGCGGTCATAGAGCCAATCATAAAAGGAGTCGTTACGTCTCGACCAAAACGCCGGCTCGCAATATTGATATCGGTAAAATCAAAGTCAGGCAAGGCCTCGTGTATAAGCGTCACACGATCAAATGCATTTAATTCTTCAGCTTGATTCACCTGCATTAACGCCAAGTCGATATGATCTTGCTTGCGTTGTTCAAATTGACTGTAATCGCTTGACATAGGGCGGCCATTCCACTAAATAATTGGCTTGAATTTTAACATATACTTCGCGCGGCCACAATTTCCACCTTTGGTATGGGTTTAAATTGCAGCCTTAGCTAACGTCAAATTGATTTCATGAAGGCACGTGTTTAAGCGTGTGAAAAAATACATCAAATTATAATACCCCAATGCCTCGCTATCCAAGGACGCAAAACGCGCCGAATCTTCAGCTATAGCTTTGTTTAATAATGCGGTGACTCGGGTCACAGGCAACATGGTTGCAGTTTTTTTATCTTTGAAATGCCGAATGAGCGCGTCAATATTATATTGCGTTGTTTTCACAGCGATGCTTATTCCAGCTTGATCTTGTTGACTTAAATAAGGCGCAAGCCAATCCCAAGCATCAATTAAATTAATCACGTATTGAGTCGATAGTGTGGTTTGATTGAGTAAGGCATAAAAATCTCGTTGCGACATTTGGTGAAACAATAACTCATAGCGGACAGCCATGGCTTGTTTACGTATTTTTTGGCATTCTGCTGCCAAGTATTGAATAGATGAGGGCCGTTTAATACAAGGTCTGCCGTCAAACACAAGTCCGATTGAGGCGTTAATTTTTTCCCAAAAGCCAACAAACACATCTGCAACATTGGTTTTTTCCGATAAAAAGCAACGACCAACAACCACAGCAATCACAGCACCCATTGCCGTTTCCAAGATACGATCAAACATGATAGCAACGGTCCACTCACCTATCAACGCAAACAAAAAAACTACAAAGCACGTTAAGAAGAACACTGATATCAAATAAAAGATTTGAAGCATATACACCGTAAAAAATACTGACACCAACAAGAAAATCATCGCGGTAATATTGTTTGCCGGCACAATAAAATACAGAATAGTTCCAGCAATACCCCCAATGATAGTCATGGTCACTCGCTCGAAAGAGCGTTTCACGCTCTCACCCCATGTTTGCATGGTGAGCGCCATGGTTGTTAACGTCATCCAGTAGCCACGCTCCAATTGAAAATACCAGCTAATTAATTCAGCGATCGATATCGCTGTAGCGGCTTGAAGGGCTCGTTTTGTGGTGGCTCTAAGCTTCATCAATACCTCGTGACAATTGGGCTACATGCCTGTTTAGCAGATTGAAACTGAGCTTTAAATTTAACAGCACAATAATAATGGCTGGCTCAGAAGGCTCGGTATAGGTCAATTTCTTTGCAAAAGACACCAACGAACGTTTAACGTCAACGCTAAAATCAGGGCGCATGGTCATGGAATTAAAGAGCAATTCAAATTGTTTGTAAATCAAACTAAGCCCCCTGCGCGCGGGTCGAGAAATCTGGTGTTGATGCCTTGCCAGCGTATTATAAGCATCGATCATAATCATGTATGCGTGCACTAACGCATACTCTTGAAGTAAAATTCTGCTGATTTGATTTTCATCCTCTGACGAAGAAACAAAAAAAACATCACTTTCATCTATGGCCTGATTGCTATCCAATAAACGATTTAAGGTGTCGGTAATTTTAGTGAGCAGTTCGGGTTCAAACCGATGGGTTTCATCGCTAATCAACACATGCCGACGAATTGCACGCATTCCCTCAGCTAATCCTTTAAACAACCGATTCGAGTTAGAAACAAATAAACGCGGATAATTTTCTGAAAACACCAGACTGTTCACGAGCGCTGACACCAGCAAGGCAATAAATAACCAATGAATATTACTCCAAACCTCACTCGTACTTGAAAATGGCAACATAGTTGCAAAAAAGCAAAGCGTCCAGCCCATCATGGGTGCTACGCTGTTTTGCAAACCAAAACGTCGTAAATAGTTCGCGACAAAACCAACGGCAATGAGCATTAGCGCACTTAAATTAACCGAGTCACGAACAACAAGACCCAAGATAAAGGCCAACAAATATGCAATATTCAACATAATGACTTGCTTTACGCGCGAAGAAAATGATTTGGCCACCACGCCTTGCATAGAAAATCCACTGACAATACCCGCCATGAGTTTGAAGGCTTGCTCCTCACCTCTCAATAGCCACAATGTAATTAAAATAGCTAACACTGTTTTTGCCGCGTGCTTTAAGCGAAAGTAACCCGGATCAATCATCCACAATTTTTGCAATGTCATTTTATAGTTTCCGTGGCAGAAAAAAGCTATTCGTATTATGCTAGGTTATTTTGTAAGACGATAGCGATTATGACAAAAGCCCATTTTATCTTTGACAAAGAAAAAAATCAGTATCGTTGCACCGGCAACTGGTCGATACTGGATCTGAGTGCGTTAAGTGTTCAAAGCATGACAACGGACGCACCTGTCGCACAACATATTTCTATCAACGGCGCAGCACTCACCCAGTTCGACAGCGCCGGTGCATTAGCCCTAATGGACTTCATTAATCAACTCAAAGAGCAAAAGAATCAAGTCACACTCATCAACTTTAATAAGCAACAAAACGATCTGCTTGGCGTTATTACCGATCACCAAGAAGCCCTGAACTACAACCCACCCGCGCCCATTAAACACAATATCGTATACCAACTGGGTGTTGAAACCATCCATAAGTTAAATCAAATCTATGGCTTGATTATTCTGGTGGGGGATGTGTGTGACAAACTATTTCGTGCGGCGGGACAATGGCAAAGACTGCAATTCGCTAGCATTTTTTCCAATATTAATAGTACCGGTCTTCGAGCACTACCTATTGTCGGCTTGCTGTCTTTCCTGATTGGCATTGTATTGGCCTATCAAATGGGTTTGCAGCTGGAAACATATGGGGCGAATGTCTTCATTGCTTATTTATCAGGGATGGCCGTTTTTCGCGAATTTGGGCCCCTCATTACCGCTATCATTGTTGCAGGCCGTACCAGCTCGGCATTTACAGCCCAACTGGGTAGCATGAAAATCAATGAAGAAATTGACGCACTCTATACCATGGGGCTGTCGCCCACAGAGTTATTAGTGGTCCCGAAAATAATCGGTTTATTGATTGCCTTTCCTCTGCTTATTTTTTGGGCGGACATGTTTGGCATTCTGGGCGCCTTATTGATGTCCAAACACATGCTGGGTATTGGCTATATTGAGTTTCTATCACGCATACAAGATTCGGTTGGCTTAAAACAACTGATGCTCGGCATGTACAAAGCGCCCGCATTCGCTATTTTAATTGCGTTGGTTGGTTGCTTTCAAGGATTTCGGGTAGAATCTAATGCTGACAGTGTGGGCAGTCAAACCACCAAAAGCGTAGTACAAGCATTATTTTTAATTATTATTACCGACGCAGTCTATTCGATCATTTACAGCTGGAAGGGACTTTAAATGCCCACCCCCATCATTGAAATTAAAGGGTTAAAAAACTATCTCGGTGGCCAATGGGTGCATTCTGACGTCAACCTTACCGTGAACAAAGGCGAAATACTCGCCATCATTGGGGGTAGTGGCAGCGGAAAAACCACCGTACTGCGTAGCATACTGATGTTATTAAAACCTACTGCGGGCTCAATTAAAGTGTTCGGGGAAGACATTCATGATTTAGATGAGCACGCCGCTAATGCCCTCCGACGCCGATGGGGTATGCTGTTTCAGCACAGTGCATTGTTTTCAGCACTCACTGTTCTTGAAAATATCATGTTTCCCATGCAAGAATTGGCCCATCTTGATAAACCATTCATGAAAGAGCTGGCCTTGCTCAAGCTCGCCTTAGTTGGCCTATCAAAAGACACGGCCAATAAATACCCAGCTCAGTTAAGCGGGGGCATGCAGCGACGCGCGGCTGCGGCACGTGCGATTTCCATGGATCCTGAGTTATTATTTTTAGATGAACCGACATCGGGACTCGATCCACTCAGCGCCAAACAATTTGATAAATTGATTGTCTTTCTACGCGACACGCTGGATTTAACTATTGTTATCGTCAGTCACGACATTGAATCACTCAAACGCACAACAGATCGCGTTGCGTTTATAGGCCATGGTGAAGTCATCGCTGTAGAACCGATTGAAAAATTAATGCAAAATAAACATCCATTGATTGCTGAATACTTCAGTAAAATTTAAACTAAAAGGCTATTAACGAGGGAGTTACAACACTTGGAATCAAAAACCAATTATTTTGTCGTGGGGTTATCCGTGTTAATTCTCGCGACAGGGCTGCTTATCGCCTCACTGTGGCTCTCCACTGGATTCAATAACAAGCAATATCACTTGTATACGGTTTATATGAGTGAACCCGTGTCGGGCCTGACCAACGAGTCCCCAGTCAAATTCAATGGCGTTAAAGTGGGAATTATTGATCAAATTGAACTAAACAAAAACGACCCTCAGCGTGTCAAATTACAAATTCAAGTTGAAGAAGGCACGCCTATCAATGCGAATACTTTGGCTACTCTCATTTCGCAGGGCATCACTGGCACCACCTATTTGGGGCTATCGAGTAGCTCATTAACCTCTACTCCCCTACCGAAAACACCCGGCGAACCCTACCCGGTCATTCCTTATAAACCCTCATTTTTTTTCTTATTAGAAAAAAACGTCACCGAAGTGACCACAGAGATCAAACGTGTTTTTGATGAAGAAAATGCTAAAAACATTAAAAAGACCATTGAAAGTTTACAAAAAATTTCTGCCATGATTGAAAAAAACAATGAGAATCTCAATAAGAGCCTTGAAGATTTACCGGCTCTAATCACTGAAATTAAAAACAGCGCCCATGAATTCAAAAAAATGTCACACGACATTTCAGCTGCAGGATTCCAGCTGGCAGCAACCATGCGGGCGGGTCGAAACAGCATTGACAAAATATCACAACAAGCGATACCACCGGCCGTGGTGTTATTGCGACGCTTAAATTCAATCGCCGCTAATCTTGAAAAAGTTAGCAATGAAATGCGACAGAATCCAGCCATTATTATCCGAGGCAGTGCCGCTCCCAAACTAGGTCCTGGAGAACAACGTTGAACAAATTAATAGGTATTCTGATAGCAGGCGCTTGTGGCTTATTAACCGCCTGTGGTCCCATCAATAATGCGGTGAACAACCAATACAAGTTGGAATCATTTAGCGCCCAAAAAACCACAAAAGAAAAAACAGCGCTCACAATACTCATCTCGCAACCAGATGCAATTGCTGGATATCAAACAGAACAAATGCTTTATATTGAAAAACCGTTCGAGCTCAGCAATTTTGCTCACAACGCATGGATTAGTAGCCCGGCAAACATGCTCTACCCGCTCATCATGCAGAGCTTGCAACACAGTCATTATTTTCACGCCGTGGTATCAGGACCCGACGCCGACAAAACAGACTATCGCATCGATACTCAACTGATTGAACTACAACAAAATTTCCTAACCAAACCCAGTGTCATCGAGTTAGTCGCAAACGTAGTGCTGACACACGTCAGTGATAATCGAGTGGTTGCATCACGCATCATCCACAAACGAGTCGCCTGCCCTACAGACACCCCCTATGGTGGCGTTGTTGCAGCTAACAAAGCCGCTCATGCATTCACCGCAACATTGTCTGATTTTGTCATTGGGGAGGTTAAAAGGGATGGGAACAAGGCATGACAAGGGTAGTAATTTTTCATAAGAACGTCCTTGGATAGTGTCGGTTTTAATCCGCGCCAGATTACTCTACACAAGCCCCAAAAACTAGAGACAATAACAATTCAGATTTTAATGCAATAGCTGATGGCAAAAGCCTCAAAACGACTATATAATAGAGCGCGTCGTCAATGCGCGGTATAGTCAATGCGCTTAAATTCATCATTAAGGAAATAGAACATGAAAACCAGATCATTTACAAAGTTAGTGCTTGTTGCGTCCTGCATCCTATTGTTTTCTGCTTGCTCAAAAACGCCAGGCAGTGCTGACGGGATGGGTGATGAAGGTGGATTATCTGCTCATGGACTGGGTCAATCAGGTGGGTTTGCAGGCCAAGAAGCTGGTGAAATGTATACTACACAAGCTCCTCATAACCAAATTTATTTATTCGCCTATGATGATAGCGCATTGGAAAACAAATATGTTGCTTCCGTAAATGCTCAAGCCGATTACTTAAAATCTCACCCAGGCGCCCGCGTATTAGTCGCTGGTAACACCGATGAACGCGGTAGTCGTGAATACAACATCGCGTTAGGTGAGCACCGTGCTAATACAGTAACTGATATCCTGCGCATGGCGGGTGTTGACAGACAACAAGTTCGTGTTGTCAGCTACGGTAAAGAACGTCCAGCTAACCTAGGTCATGATGAAGCATCACATGCGCAAAATCGTCGCGCTGAATTAACCTATGAGAGCACACGATGATACATCGACTCCTGTTTGTTGCCTGTTTTTGTGCGTCATTACTCTCTGTTAACGCATTTTGCGAAGCAGATGTAGTCGATGACAGCGAAAACTTTGCACTGCTCGAGGAACAACAGGCGGACTATGAGCCGCCTGTTGCTCATGATAATACTCCGTCATATAACAATAACAGTAACAACAGTTATCATGCTTTTGCACAGGATGACAAACCTCTAGCCAAGGACGATAGACACACCAACACCAACAGCGCCCCAGAATTATTAGAAAAAGTCATGGGACTGCAACAAGAAGTACAGGAATTACGAGGTCAATTAGAATTACAGGCACACGAACTAAAATTACTACAAGAACAAACCTTGTCATTTTATAAAGATTTAGATGCTCGTTTGCGTGGCTCAGACACAACGCTCCCGGCTAAAAATATCAGCCCTGCTCCAACAAACTTGGATGCTGCTAATCAAATTTCATCGCCTTCTCAAACAGCTGTACCAGCACCCGCACCTGCGATTACAATAAATCAGCAGGGAGCAAACAATCCTGCCGATGAACAAATCAGGTATCTTGCGGCCTATGAATTAGTCAAAAAGAAACAATTTGATAGTGCACTACTAGACATGCAAGCCTTTATTGCAAAATATCCGCATGGCGGGTACAGCGCTAATGCGCATTATTGGTTGGGTGAGCTCTATATGGTGAAAAACAACTACCCTAGCGCCATCGAGCACTTTACTGTTGTTATGCAAGAATTCCCCAAATCTAGTAAATCTGCTGCCAGCCTGTTAAAAACAGGATACGCTCTCGCCGCTTCCGGAAAGATTACTGAAGCGCGTAACGTGCTACAAGACGTAATTAAAAAATATCCGGATACCGCCACAGCAAAGCTGGCCTCAAAAAAACTTAACTCACTACCAGTCCAATGAAATCATTACGCATTACTGAAATCTTCCATTCATTACAAGGTGAATCCACTACGGTGGGTTTACCCACAGTCTTTGTTCGTCTCACAGGTTGCCCGCTTCGCTGCAACTACTGTGACACCGCCTATGCGTTTAATGGCGGCGGCATGATAAGCATCGACGATATCCTGATGCAAGTTGGCGCATTTGGATGTGAACACGTCTGTGTAACAGGCGGAGAACCCTTGGCTCAACCCAACTGTATCGAACTCCTCAAACGCTTATGTGACGCAGGCCACGCCGTATCAATAGAAACCAGTGGAGCTCGTGATATCTCAATGATTGATCCCCGTGTCATGATTGTCATGGATCTAAAAACGCCTGATTCAGGTGAATGTGAAAAAAACATGCTCACCAACCTGCCCTATCTTAAACCCACAGATCAAATTAAATTTGTTTTGTGCAGTGAAAACGACTATCAATGGGCGCGAACTATGATTGCAGAGCATGAGCTCAACAAAAAGACCCAAGTACTTTTTTCACCGAGCTGGGGCCAGTTAAATCCGACAACTTTGGCGGATTGGATCATAAACGATCGCCTACCCGTCCGGTTTCAACTGCAATTACATAAAATTTTATGGAATGATGCACCGGGCCATTAACAATGGTTCCACTCAATGGAGAAAACACATGCAATGGTTCGCTCAAGCACCAGCAAATATCGCTCTTATTAAATACATGGGAAAAAAAGACCCTGAGAAAAACATACCGAGCAACCCATCATTGTCTTATTCTTTGGACAATCTCCTAACTAGCGTAACGCTTGAAGAGCACGATGGCACAACAGATTTTTGGGAGCCATTAACGACCTCTGGCGCTCAACCTTTTAATTTAACGCCCGCGGCTCAAACCAGATTTTTAAATCATTTGGCTAGACTAAAAGCTCATTTTAACTATACAGGCTCTCATTATTCAGGCTCATTTATTGTTCGTTCCAATAATAATTTCCCACACAGTAGTGGATTGGCTAGCTCTGCATCAAGCTTTGCAGCCCTTACAAAATGCGCATCGCTCGCTCTCAGTGAATTAACACATAGCGCACTCCCTTCGATAGAAACTCAAGCGGCCCTCAGCCGACAAGGTTCCGGATCCTCTTGTCGTTCTTTTTTCTCACCATGGGCTTTATGGGATGACGAATCCGTTACAGCAATTCAATTGCCCTATATGCAGTTGGCTCATGAAGTCATTCTGATAAACCAAGACGAGAAAAAAGTATCCTCTAGTGAGGCGCATCGACGGATTATAACCAGCCCAAATTATGCCGAACGAACGCACCGAGCCCGTGAAAACCTGACTCTGTTGCTGAATGCTTTGAATACACAAAACTGGGCGGAAGCTTATCAAATTTGCTGGCGTGAATTTCAAGACATGCATCAATTATTTTCCACCTGTGAAAACGCGTTCTCATACATGACCGAGCACAGCAATAACGCGCTCAAATTAATACAGGATTTGTGGAGTCGGAATGGCGATGGCCCGATCGTCACGATGGATGCAGGTCCCAATATTCATTTACTCTACCGCCCTGATCAAGCACAAATGGCGATTCAATTTAAAAAAGATCACCTTGAAGGCCAGTATGAGCTCCTGTGACTTTGAAACAACGACGCATGGCAAATGGATTCTTGCCGGTGAACACGCAGTACTTCGCGGACACCCAGCCCTTATTTTTCCGCTCAAAGAAAAAAAGCTGACACTGAGTTATGACCAAGACAGCTCAGCATTATCTATAGACTATACTAACGACAGTGCAAACATGGATGCGCTGTTATTAAAGGTATTAGAACAAGGGTTCCATATTCTTCAAACACCCACTGAACCTATTCTCGGACAGTTTCAGTTGCAAAACACAATTCCTGTGGGCAAAGGCATGGGGGCATCCGCAGCACTCTGTATGGCGGTATCAAGATGGTTTGTATGGAAAAATATCCTTGCAGAACAAGAGGTCGCAGGTTTTGCTAGAGAATTGGAACATTTATTTCATGGGCAAAGCAGCGGCCTGGATATTGCTGGGGTTGCAGCAGCTTCAGGACTTTATTTTCAGCAAGGGATCACAACACCCATCGAGCAAACTTGGGCCCCGAAATGGTTTCTTTCCACGTGTGGCGAGGTAGGTTCAACATCGACATGCATCAGCACCGTCCAAGACCTTTGGAATAGCAATCCTCGGCAAGCTCAACAAATCGATCTCAACATGCACCACTGCGTGCTGTTAGCACAATCCGCACTAAAAGAAAAAAATATTGAGCAACTGGCTGAATCCATCAACAATGCTGCTGACTGCTTCACCCAATGGGATTTGATCAGCGCCCCATTGGAGCAACACATGTGCAACCTACGAGAAATGGGAGCCATTGCCGTGAAGCCTACCGGCTCAGGTGGCGGCGGTTATGTGTTGAGCTTATGGGAACATGTGCCTGAGAGCGGGCGTGTAGATTTTATCTCGGTGTGAAACTCACAAAATCTGTCATCCCAACCAAGGCAGGGCTCTATCTTCGAACCAGTCTGGGGCGACTGTAAAAATAGATTCCCGCCTTCGCGGGAAAGACAGTTTGTCATAACTTAATGCCAATAGCCCCGCATCTACATTAAAAGGTGCCAGATCTAGGGCGAGGCTGGGCGATCCCACAAAGAAGAGGTGATCTTTCTGCAGCGGGCTGAACCGACAGATGGTTACAACACAATCCTTCTGGAGCTCTTTTCTGAGCAGTAATGTGTTCTGAACCGAAGTTGATAAATGTATTAGGTCGAGCCTTGGCTTTTTGTCTATCCTGACTAAGAACAGAAAAAAGCGCTGAAGCCACAAACAATGTAACAGCACCAAGACTCATCTTCGAAACATCGCCCTGCGTTGACTCACAACTCACCCCCAGCAAACAACAGGACAGCCCCAAAGCCATTCCAGCTGTCACATAATTTTTTTGAAGTGAGGCAACAGGTGCCTTATTTCTCTGTTTAAGCGCAGTCCCTTCTGAACGAGGTTCAAAAAAACTTCCAGAAAAGCCTCCCGAAGAACCGATGGCAAGCATTTCGTATTTATAAATTTTACAATGATCAGGACAAGGCTCCCAAATATCAACCCAACCTTTCATCGAAGACGAAAGTTCGACTTCAAGCGCAGGCCTTTCTAGATACTTATCATTTCGTTTAGTCATGCCTTCAAAATGAGGGATTGCCACCTTACCAACTGCTTGACTAGCCCACAAAGTGCCGCCAAAAGCGATAATACCGGTATCTGTGGCCGTAAAGTTTATGGTGCGGCCTGCTTTGCACAATGCGGCCATTAAAGCGACTTCTACGCATCGTGTATGTGGTTTTACAGAAGCGTCTGGCGCAGGATGTGGAGCGCGCATGGACAGCGTCCTGGGCATCAGATACTGGGCTTTTGTTGGAATACAAGCCAACTCAAATATCCACTCTTTGCTTGTTCTATTTAATTGACGAAGAAAAACCACCATGTCATGACGTAACCGCTCATCTTTACTGGGATCTTTATCTTGTGATATGGCAATGATTGCAAGTTTTGTGTTCGGTACGGCAACCATGCCCAAACACTTATTACGACCCGCCAAAGGAAATAAACTCTTTTGATGCTCGAGCAATAAGTACGATAGTTGAAAGAATGCCTTGGCCGCCTCTTGAGTTCTCTCAAGCGCCTCAGGTGATGGTTCTAATGCTTCAACTCCTTGGGAAAAATTAAACCTAGCCACACGACGAATTTGGCCATACTGTCTGCGATGATGGGCATTATCTGTAAGTGGCGCCCTACCTAAAAAATCACCTTCAGCATTCTTTGCGCGAAAGGATTCAGCAAAGGGTTCTAGTTGTATTGGAACGATAAATGGACTACGTGGGGAGGGGGGTATTCTTGTTTTTGCGGTGGGTATTTGAATGGTTAACGATGGTTTACCAGCGCGATGACGACTGGAAAAAGCATTGTTATCTGCTTCGGATTTTGGAGAACACTCTTTAAGGCTTATCATGATAAACAATACACCCAATTAAATTGCGGTTAATAATGATTGATTGTATCATTTTAATGCACAAAAGTACACTCTCTAATAAGTTCCTTCGGCAATTTGTGCCATTTTACGTGTACTTACCCAAACATTGGACTTTTTACGACATAAAAAAAACCCCACTGAGTGGGGTTTTAAAAAAACAAGGGAAAAAATTAACGCTTGGAGTACTGAGTTGCACGACGTGCTTTGTGTAAACCAACTTTTTTCCGTTCTACGCGACGTGAATCACGTGTCAGTAAACCACGTTCACGTAGTTTTCTGCGAAGTGAATCAGCACGTGGTTCAGTGCCTTCAGGAATATCTTTCTCATCATAAGAAACCAATGCACGAGCGATTCCTAAACGAATTGCACCTGCTTGGCCTGAGATCCCGCCACCAACGACTGTTGCATAGATGTCAAATTGTTTGAGCGCGTCACAAGCTTCCAATGGCTGTCTAATGACCATGCAAGATGTTTCACGACCAAAATATTCTTCTAAAGAACGGTTGTTAACCTTGATATCACCTTTACCAGGGCGTAAAAAAACGCGAGCAGATGAACTTTTTCTGCGACCTGTACCATAGTATTGCTGCATTTCAGCCATAATACTTATTCCTTAATCTCAAGTTGCTTAGGTTGCTGGGCCTCATGGGGATGATCATTACCAACATAGATTTTAAGCTTGCGGTACATTTCACGACCCAATGCGTTTTTAGGCAGCATCCCTTTCACTGCACGCTCAAGAATGCGCGCAGGATTTTTAGCCTGCAATTTATCAAAAGAAATTGACTTAATACCACCGGGATGACCCGTGTGATGGTAGTACATTTTTTCTTTGAATTTACGGCCGGTTACAGCCACTTTTTCTACGTTGGTCACAACAATGTAATCACCTGCATCAACGTGCGGCGTATACTCTGCTTTATGTTTGCCACGTAAACGACGGGCAATCTCTGTAGCAAGTCGACCTAATACTTTATCACTGGCATCAACTACATACCAATCACGTTTGACTTCGTGTGTCT
>CANJSM010000047.1 GCA_947477015.1 Legionellaceae bacterium | reverse complement strand
CAATTACAAATGGATAGCGTTCAATAACCTGCTTAAACGCCTGGCGTAGCTCATTTATTTTTTGGATTAATAAATCACTTCTTCTATCTTGAAGCACTACCGTGAAAAAATAGGTTGTGCCTGGAATGACCAATCTACGATATTGCATGTGGTTTGGACTTGTATAAAATCTCCTTGAGCGCACAAGTTAGATCTAATAACTGTATTTCGACAAGGATTTTTTCTGCAACTGTGGATTTTAATACGTTATTGTTGGGCCAAGGCCCAACCTACGGCAGGTTGATCAAATTTTAATGCGACAGCCGTGCGCGCGAACTAATCCGATGATTGTCACAGAATACATTTTTTTTCTAACACTTTTCAAACCAATGAGCTATATTTTAATGCAATAGCTCTACTAAAGAGCATACCAGACGGAGATTGGTCATGCAGAATAATAACGAGACACATTCATTTAGTCCAATGAACATTCGAAACGCATTAAATAAACAACATGCGAACAAAGTCAAAAAACTCATTACACACCGTAGAAAAAAACACTTTAATTTAACCAGTAAACGCCAGCATGCTGAACGGCTAACAATGATGAAACTAAATGCCCTCACACTGTGGCAAAACCAACAGTCTTCATATAAATCAAACGTCCATCGTTTTTTTTATGATGGGCGCTTAGACAATGATTCAACCCAAATAAAACCCTGCACTCAAGCAACGCAATAGTTGATAGCATAAATCGTGGGTGATTGGGCGATCGGGGGCTTGGTCTAGATAAGGATATTGATCAAACAAACCCATTATCTTCTCACGCTGATAACCTTGCCAGAGAACCTCTTGAGCCGCTGGCGTTAAAGAGAGCAGCTGATCTCGCCAACGTTGACGATGTAAATTATAATGCAAATACCAATCCGCACCTTGCTCTCCTCGATAAGGGTTCTTTGAAATCGCATCTGGCAACAAATGGCTCAACCCTTCTCGTGTTAACAATCTCTGCTGCAGTGGATGACGGCCCTCACGGTAGACCCACTGTGGAACGTTCAAACAAAAAACGGACAGATCCAAATCTTGCGTTGGATCTAGGCGACGCACACCATACCACAGCTGTAACGCATACACACTGGCCCGAAGAGGAGCTGTTAAAGATCCAGACAGCATGGTTTCATGGCGGTTATTTAGCAAACTCCTCCAACGCAGTAAGAGCGCGGCTTTTAACGTGTCTGTTATCGAACCGCCCGCCCAGGAAATAGTGCCATTACCTCCCGCACCAATCAACAACACTCGTCCCTTCTGCGCCAAGACATGTTCATAGCAAGCGAAGGTCCAGCCTAGATTATTGATATTACGTAAAGGCTGATCAAAACGGCGTTGCAGTGGTTTTAAGGTCTCAAAAATATCTGTGCCGGGGGGTTCCATATATACGGCATGCTGAATGTTTGAGTATCGTGCCAAAAGGGTCTCTATTCTGGGCAGTTCATGGTAATACCAACCTGAACGATAGCTTTTCCCTGCCAGTCCATTAGGGATACTCGTGAACGCACTCAGAGATTCTTGCTGCTGGGCCAATAGGAGAGCGGCTTGGGCAGTGACTACGGAAGAATCCAAACCTCCGCTGAGCTGGGTGGTTAGGGGGCCAGTTCTGCGCAAACACATCTGTACTGCTCGTTCAAAAAGGTGTTGTACACCCTCATAAAACTGTTCTCGCGTTTTCTGTGGCAATAATTGCCGATGATTTTTCCAATGCCAATAACATGTTTGACGCAATGCGTGCGAGGTGACCACCATTTGATGCCCTGCAGGCAGTTTACTTATCTCCTGATAAGCTGTTTGCGTTGCCGAATGCACATCGTTTGCAAATTCAATAAAGCGTGCTGCATTTAAGGTTAAGGGCTGAGGGAGGGTATGAAATGGGGAGCACTCGTTGGCCATCATGAACCACTGTCGCGGTTGATGGGCATAAAATAATGGGCAATGGGCAAATGGGTCAACGGCCGCAAATAAATGCTGATGACGCGGATCCCAAATCATAAAACTAAATTGCCCGACAAGGTGGCGTGTGCACTGCTCACCCCACTTTAAGTACGCTAGCAAGAGCAAATGCGCATCCGCTGCTCCCTCGTCGCACCCTAATTGCGCGCACAAGGACTCACGATGGGTTAAATACACATCAGCATTGATGACACATCCCGTCATCTCATGCCGATAAGGCATTAATGCAGCATGGCACTGAGGCGTGATAAATCGCTGCCTAGCAGACAACACCAAGCTCCCCTGAGCAAAGACCGCCTGATGATCAGGGTCCCAATGCGGGGTGTTAAAATGGCACGCCTCTAATGTTTCAGCCATGCTAGTGGAGCCATCGAGCAGCATCCAAGCGACCATTCGATTCATAACAATTAAAGGGCCGCAATGCTGGTTTGACTACCCACAGCTACAGCAAAAATCGCACCGCCCCAGTCTGGTCCACTAGCATATGGGTGAGTATCTGTCACTAAATTAGAACAACCCCCAGCTGGTGTGCAAATGGCTAACATATACCCCCCACTGACCGGTGTTGCCCCGCCAATGGTGGTAAATTGACCCCCAACATATAAATTACCCCCTGAATAAGCAAGACCCTCTATATAACCGTTGGCATCATTGCTACCTGAAAGCGCATTCGAGCATTCCGTGGTCGTGGCCAAGGTGCAACTCACCAAGGGATAGCCGCCATTAGTGTCGGTATAATCGCCTATTTGCGTGAAAGCCCCGCCCATATAAAGATTAGTTCCATCATCAGACATACCCAAAATTGAGCCGTTTGGATTATACGAACCCATTCCCTTAGAGCACGAAGAGGTAGAGCAACTGGCAAATGTTGTGCCCGATTCAGGTAGTGAAGAAGGGTAGCCTTTAACCTGTGTAAATAAACCACCCACATTCAATGCGCTATTAAGGTAATCTAACGCAACAATAGTATTGTTGGCATAATTTGAAATAGAAGAAAAATAGTTGATGCAAGTAGGGTTTGACGAAACTCCACTGTAATTACATCGTGCCAACAGTTTATTAGTATTAGGAGTTACGGTTGTATTTCTAATAGTGGAAAAGTCCCCACCAACATAAATGTAACTATTTGTACCGCTACTAAACGCTAGCCCATCAATGTATGCATTATTAAACGCATACGGATAAGTAGCGGAAATCTGATTAATGCAGGCGTTACCAGACACCGCGCCTGGCGTACACTGTGCCAACAAAGCGGCCGTGCCACTCGTGGCGCCTGAAGTAGCGCCCCCGATGGCACCAAACACTCCGCCAACAATTAAATTACCTGAAGGGGTAACCGTCAATGCATTAATCCACGATCCCAGACTGACATTTTTTGAGGCATAATTATTCCCACTCGTCCCTTGCAATGCATTAGCACACGTTCCTGCTGTGCATTGAACGAGCAGACTTCCTCCTGATTCAGTGGACACAGTGGCATTGCCTAGCGTATCAAACCCTCCAGCTGCATAGACATAGGTCGTGGTGGTTAATTTAAACCGAGCCACTTCATTCTTATTACCTTTGATCGCCAGTATTGCCGTTTGGGGGGCTTCACGCGGGTCGCCGACCTTGCCTTTAAGAATCACCAAGCAGGACTCACCCGAAGCGATACTGGTTTTTTCTAAACAATTTTGATTTATCCCAAAATCAGAGCGCTGTTTATCAAAACGAAAACGATGCGCGCCTAATCCTGATAATGAAACCGACAAGGGCCGATTGCCACTCTTATTGGTTAATCGAATAATTTGATAAGCAGGCCCATTGGTATTCGCAGTAAAATCATTGGGCGTGCTATTCAGAGCAGCCGACAGGCCTAAGTGAGGTTCGGCAATGGCATAAAACAATGCGCTTCCTGAACGTTGTAAACGGGGTGTCGCATCGAACGTAACGGGATCAGCATGGATGGGTTTGCTGGATTCAGTTGGCGCACTGATGTTTAAAATTCTATCCACTAGCACCCCTTGATCACTACCGATGGCGACCACGAAGAAGCCTGTCTTTGGAGTACTATTGACACCAACAGTCAAACTACAGGTCTCCCCAGGCAGCACGTTCGAACAAGATGTGCTGGTGATACCTACTGGCAATTGAAGTGCGCTGAGGTTATTGAGCACATCTTGCGTGGTATTGGTGACCCTAATCACGACCGTACTCCCAATTTCGCTAGACAACCGAATTGGTTTTGCAACCACCTTGGGTAATTGAGCATGAAGCGGTGCTGATGCCCCAGGGTAGATGACTGACAATGCAAAAACAGGCGTATTGGTGGCTGCCGATTCGCTCACCACAACAGGTACGGCTGTGTAATCTTTGCTGGTGGGTGACGCTTTGATCAACAAGGTGCAGCCATGGGCTGATAAATGACACCCAGGCCCTGGGGTAAAGGTCACATCATCGCCCTCAAAGGCACCGTGTGCTGTTAAGTCACCGACAATGGGTCGAGAACTGGAGACCGGTATTTCGACCGTCTGGCCAGCTGTGACAACAACCGAAGGACTCCCAATACGCAATGTCGCAGAAAATGCGACAGCAGATGCCATGATTGCGACCATGATGATGGTGAGGATTGCTTGCTGACGATAACGGTCCATATCAAGAAGCCAACGCTGCATCGCCATCACCGCCTCCTTGACCATTGTTTGATACATCGGGCAAATCTAGTAGCTCTAGCACCGGGGGGATCCATGGCTTTTTGGGTACAGGGGCTTCAACTTGTTACATCCATTTAATCCTTTAAATACCAGTAGTTATTGTGTTTCACTCGACTTAAGCTATTTTTTTCGAAATTGGTCTTTTTTGCAAGGAATATAACGCGAAGCTCGACTTATTTATTAACTGGTAGGTTGGGCCTTGGCCCAACACGATGGAGCACGAATGCAGAATTTGTTGGGCCTACGTTCTATTTTTTGCGAAATTGCTCATTTTTGCAAGGAATTTAATAAACTGACACGATATTCATACCTAGTATATGTTGTGTGAGAACTCATACTGTTTAAAATTACCATAATAGTGTAGAATATCACCATCCCAGTGACATGAGATAACCCATGAAAAAAATTACACGCGATATCCAACTCACGTTATTGATTAAATTTATTTTGCTATTTATCGTATGGTGTTTATGTTTTAAAGGCGCTGAAAAAAATACCGTAGGCTTGGCGCAATGGTTGTATGGTGCACAAAATAATGCCCCTGCAAAAACAGTTTCCGTTATAACTCAGAAGGATTACGCATGATTCCAGGTACTGATGTCGTTGATTTGTCTCGTCTTCAATTTGCGCTTACCGCACTGTATCACTTTCTTTTTGTGCCCCTCACATTAGGCCTTGCCGTTTTGCTCGGCATTATGGAAACTATCTATGTGATGACCGGCCGAAAAATATGGCAGCAGATGGTGAAATACTGGGGATTATTGTTCGGTATTAACTTTGTGCTTGGCGTAGCTACCGGTCTGACCATGGAATTCCAGTTTGGAACCAATTGGTCCTATTATTCACATTATGTGGGCGACGTTTTTGGTGCACCCTTGGCCATTGAAGGCCTCATGGCGTTCTTCTTAGAAGCCACGTTTGTCGGTCTATTTTTCTTTGGTTGGGACAAACTATCTAAGTTACAACATTTAAGTGTGACGTGGTTATTAGCACTCGCTACTAATTTATCAGCCCTTTGGATTTTAATTGCCAATGGCTGGATGCAAAACCCAGTAGGTGCGACATTTAATTACCAAACCATGCGCATGGAAGTCAGTAGCTTTTTTGACATCATGTTTAATCCTGTCGCTCAAGCCAAATTCGTTCATACCATCAGCGCAGGTTATGTGACTGGGTCTATATTTGTCTTGGCCGTGAGCGCCTATTTTCTCCTTCGCGGTCGCAATGTCGATTTTGCCAAGCGCTCAATGACTGTTGCGGTGTCTTTTGGTCTGGCCTCTGCATTATCAGTGGTGGTCTTGGGTGATGAAAGTGGCTATGTTGCAAACAACAATCAAAAAATGAAAATTGCGGGTATGGAAGCCATGTGGCATACCGAAAAAGCCCCCGCAGGGCTAACCTTGATTGGATTGCCCAATCAAGACACCATGCAGACAGACTATGAAATTAAAGTGCCTTATGTTTTAGGTCTAATCGCTACTCGATCGTTGAATCAGCCGGTTGAAGGAATTTTTGAGCTAGTTGAGCAGGGTAAACAGCGCATTCGTGAAGGCATGTTGGGATATGACGCCTTATCACGTTTGCAAAAAAATCCTCACGATGAACAAGCAAAGGCTGATTTTGAGGCGCATGGGCAATACCTCGGATACAGTTTGCTGCTCAAGCGCTACTCAGAATCAGTCACCGATGCGACCGATGAGCAAATCAATCAAGCCGCTGATTCCTTAAAACCCCATGTGCTGCCCCTATTTTTCTCCTTCCGTATCATGGTCGCGTGTGGTTTGTTCTTTATACTGTTGTTTGCCGTTGGATTTTACTTATCGATGCATAAAAAACTACACACCTCTCGCTGGTACTTGCGATTGGCTTTCTTGGCGCTGCCTCTACCATGGATTGCCGCGGAGCTGGGATGGGTGGTCGCAGAATATGGTAGACAACCTTGGGCGGTCCAAGGGATATTACCCACGTCCATGGCAACATCGTCGTTAAGTGCAACTCAACTAATAACCTCTTTGGCTAGTTTTTTCATTTTTTACACGGTTCTTGCCATCATCGAGGTGTACCTGATGATTAAATACATACGACTTGGCCCAGATCACTACTCTCACGAGAAGGAATAAATATCATGCCGATAGATTATGAAACATTAAGGGTTATTTGGTGGGCATTGCTGGGCATCTTGCTCATTGGTTTTGCCGTGATGGATGGGTTTGACCTAGGCGTTGCGATGTGGATTCCTTGGCTGACTAAAACCGATCTTGAACGACGCGTGCTCATTAACAGCATCGCCCCCACTTGGGAAGGCAATCAAGTCTGGTTTATTTTAGGAGGCGGCGCTATTTTTGCTGCCTGGCCTGCACTGTATGCCGTGTCTTTTTCAGGGTTTTACCTTGCTATGTTGTTGGTGTTACTTGCACTAATTTTACGACCCGTAGGCTTTAAATACCGTTCAAAAATGGTTAATCCTACTTGGAGAGCTTGCTGGGACTGGGCTTTATTTGTTGGTGGGTTTGTTCCTGCTCTCATTTTTGGTGTTGCCATCGGCAATGTGTTGCAGGGTGTGCCGTTTCATTTTGATGAAAGCTTACGTCCATTTTACACCGGTGGTTTGCTCGATTTACTGAACCCATTCGCATTGTTATGCGGCGTCCTGTCGGTTCTGATGCTCGCTATGCATGGCGCATTTTTTCTCAACACAAAAACACAAGCTATCATTCAAACCAGAGCGATCCGTGCTGGGCGAATCTGTGCGCTGCTGACTTTGATGGTCTTCATTGCCGGGGGAGTTTGGTTATACTTAGGTGTCGATGGCTTTACTTTAACGAGCAACACCCCACATGATGGCCCATCAAATCCGTTGTATAAAACCGTGATGCGCGAAACGCACGCTTGGTTTCACAATTATCAAGCACTACCTATCACACAGCTAGCGCCAGCCATCGGCATTATCAGCGCCCTATTGGCCCTGCTGTTAGCTAGATGTGCACGCACTGCATTTGTATTCAGTGCATTATCTATCTCCGGGATTATCAGTACTGTGGGCATTAGCATGTTTCCCTTTATTCTGCCTTCGTCAACCAATCCAGATCAAAGCCTGATAGTTTGGGATAGCTCATCCAGCCACTTGACGCTATTTATCATGCTGATTAGTACGGTTATCTTTTTACCGATAGTACTCGCCTACACCGCATGGGTCTATCGCGTCTTGCGCGGAAAAATAACCGAGCAAACCATCCTCGACAATCCAGATTCAGCTTATTAGGAGATGACAACATGTGGTATTTTTCTTGGATTTTAGGAACAGCCCTTGCCTGCAGCTTCGCTATACTCAATGCGATTTGGCTTGAGTACCGCGAAGGTGAGCCCGAATAAGGGTTCATCTTCTCGGAGAAGGACTAAACGAAGCCCGGGAGTAATCGTCAGCTGATTGCTCGACATCTGCATCCGAGTCATCCAAATCAATAGCGACACTCAATGGGCTCTTTTTAGCCTCCTGGGTGTCTTTCTTAAAATTGCGAGTCAACTCAGCTGTTTCTACGAGCACAACTGCTGCCTTCGAGGTCGTTATCGTAATTAATGCCCCTTGTACGTTACCTACCGCATCCACTTTATTGCTAAAATCTATCTCAGACACAGCAGCCTTATTGAAACGACGGGCATATTTTCGATCTGCCTCTGAAAATGTTCCTTCGTCAATCTTTCTCATTAACATGCGCAAACCCTGCCCTCTACCGCCAATGAAAAGAGGAATATCTGCCATTTCCTTTGCATCGGCCAATTTTGAACTACTAACAGTGGCCATATAAGTCTTTCGCTCATCAGCGCTAGCAACTCGTTTAAGAAAACTGTCCTGAAATCCTCTGCCATGTTTATGAAAACAAGTAATAGACAGATTTCTTCGATCTGTTTGATCGTCTATGCCAACACAAACTGATGCCTTGAGCGAATCAATAATTTGTGTCCCTTCAGGCGATTCGAAATGCTTGGCTATGGTTTCATCGACAGCATTGCTAAGAATCTCAACAAAGCTATCGTTTAGCGCTTCATAAGCTGCAGAATGCTTCAGTGACTCTAGATATGCGATACGCTTATTAGGAAGGCTAGACACTTCTTGAATTTCTTTTAATCGTTGGAGATCCACCGCTTTATCAAATACCTCCTCGAAATCACCGCCCGTAAAAGGCGACAAACATTCTTGAAGTCTTATTCTCAAATCATCAAAGGTAGCTTTGTAGGCTCGTTCCATCACAGAATTTGTCGAGCCACCCTGCAATTCAATCACATTCTTGTAGTTTTTGTAGGCCATAATATAGGGCGCTAACTCGATTGAAATCTCAGCAGAATCTCTCGAATGCATTTTTCTGCGATCAATATATATTAACTCCGGCATAATTTATCTCCGATTGCTCATGGAAACAACATACCTTACTTATAGTACATTTCAGAAAAAATACAAATGAGGTGAAAAAAGTATCATTGAGTCAATTAATTTACATAAAGAACAAAAACAGGGTAGATTAGCAAGACATGGGGCAAAGACACCCGCATAGACTAAACGTAAAAAATGCGATGAGGTTTCAAGTGCTATTTTCAGAGAATCCTAATTCATCCCTAATGATGCTTATTTATTAAGCGCTCAATATTTTGCAACCTGCACTTCCTGCAACAATCACTTTGTCTGCTAAGCGTGAGCCAAATATACCGTTTTCAACAACGCCAGGAATAGTGTTGATGGTGTCTTCTAAGGTTTTAGGTAAACAACCCAATGGCATATCATGAACATCAAGAATAATATTGCCATTGTCTGTTACAAAGCCATCACGATAAATGGGATCACCACCTAATTTAACCAACTCCCGTGCAACATAACTCCTTGCCATAGGGAGCACTTCAATGGCAATAGGAAACGCACCCAAGTGTTGAACCAGCTTGGTTTCATCAACGATGCAAATAAATTGTTGAGCAACAGATGCGATGATTTTTTCACGGGTCAACGCACCTCCGCCACCCTTAATCATTTCGCAACGGGTATTCACTTCATCCGCACCATCAACATAAATATCTAGATCGCTGACAACGTTTAAATCAATAACGGGTATACCCGCGGCCCGCAAACGCACTTCGGTCGCTAACGAGCTCGCGACGCATGCATCTATCCGATGACGTATTGTAGCGAGCTCTTCAATAAAATAGTTAACGGTCGAGCCAGTACCTACCCCTATGACCCAGTTATCTCCAATGTATGTCAACGCTTCTTGAGCAGCTCTAGCCTTCAGGTTCGTCATGATTACAGCCAATACACGAAGATAAACAAAAACAACCAAACCACGTCCACAAAGTGCCAGTACCAAGCTACCGCTTCAAAGGCAAAATGACGCTCAGGTGTGAAATGTCCTCGTAACGAACGCATAAGGATGACGATTAACATGAGCGTACCAATGGTCACGTGTAAACCATGAAAACCCGTCAACATGAAAAAGGTCGTCCCATAAATGCCTGCATCCAAGGTTAAATTTAGCTCCGTGTACGCTTCATGGTATTCATAAGCCTGCAAACATAAAAAGATAACACCAAGTACTATGGTTAAAAACAACCCCACCTCTAACTGTCGGCGTTTATTTAATTTTAACGCCCAGTGCGCCCAAGTAATGGTAACGCCAGAGGTTAATAGAAGAACCGTATTAATAGCAGCCAATCCCCATGCACCCATGGCTTCATAAGCACCCACAAACGTTTGATTATTAGGATTTGTCAGCATGGGCCACATGGCTTTCATGTCTGGCCATAAAGTAATGTGCGTGATGGGATGCATTTCTCCACTCATTAACGGCACAGTCCAAAACCTTGAGAAGAACAGTGCGCCAAAGAACGCGCCAAAAAAACAGACCTCGGAAAAAATAAACCAGCACATTCCCCATCGAAATGAGCGATCAACTTGCATATTGTAGAGGCCTTTTTGGTTCTCATAGACAACCTGACCAAACCAACCAAACATCATAAACACTAATATCGCTAAGCCCAGTGTAAAAACATAGGGTCCAGACCAAGTCGCGTGCATCCATGACGCAGCACCGACTAGCGTTGTCGTTAAACCTATTGAGCCCACTAAAGGCCAGTGGCTGGGTTGAGGAACATAATATGTACCATGAACTCCCATGTTGTTCTCCTGGTTAGAATTAAGGGACTAAGTGACTCGGTCACTTACATCAAATAACGTATAGGCCAACGTGATCGTACTGACGTTAGCGGGTAAATTAGCATCCAAATGAAACAAGAGAGGCATATCCATTGCCTCATGGCCGTTCAAAGTTTGCTGCGTAAAGCAAAAACACTCGGTTTTTTTTAAATATTTAGCAGCAATACCTGGCGTGACACTGGGTATTGCTTGAACGGTCATGCGATGATCCGTTTTGTTCTCAGCATAAAAAGACAGTTTTGCAATTTCACCCGGATGTACGACCAATTTATGGGTTGTTGGATAAAAAGCCCAAGGTACACCACTATTATTGGTCGCAACAAACTCTACTGTTACGGTGCGATCGTGCGCAATTTTTGTCGTCGCAGGATTGTATGCAATCGACTCTGCATTAGTTTTCCCATTAATGCCCAATGACTTACATAAGCTGTTATAAATAGGTACCAAAGCGAAGCCAAAAGCAAACATTCCTACAACCATGACTGCAAGCAGCGCAACTAACTTTACGTGATTTTTTACAGCCATGGCGATTACCTTTTTCCATCAGTTGTGATTTGAGGCGACTCAATTCACAGTCGGTGGAGTAGAGAAACTATGGTATGGCGGCGGAGAGGACAGTGTCCACTCAAGGCCATGCGATCCTTCCCATACGCGACCGTCCACTTTTTTACCGTGACGAATTGTTCGAATCACGTTATATAAAAATAATAACTGTGAAAAACCAAATATAAATGCCCCAATGGATGAAATCACATTAAAATTGGTGAATTGCAATGCATAATCAGGTATTCGTCGTGGCATGCCGGCTAGCCCCAAAAAGTGCATTGGGAAGAACGCGATGTTTACAGAAATCACCGACAACCAAAAATGCCATTTGCCAAGGCATTCATTGTACATATGGCCCGTCCATTTCGGCAACCAATAGTAGGTTGCGGCCATCAAGGAAAAAATGACGCCAGGAACCAAAACATAATGAAAATGCCCAACAACAAAATAAGTATCTTGATATTGGTAATCAGCAGGAACCAAAGACAACATCAATCCGGTAAACCCACCAATTGTAAATAAGAACACAAACGCAATAGCAAAGAGCATGGGAGTTTCAAATGTCATTGAACCCTTGAACATGGTACTCACCCAGTTGAATACCTTGATCCCGGTTGGTACCGAAATCAACATGGTGGTGTACATGAAAAAGAGCTCCGCTCCTAATGGCACACCTGTTGTAAACATATGGTGCACCCAAACAATAAAGGACAAAATGGCGATACTGACCGTTGCATACACCATAAAGTGGTAACCAAAGAGAGGTTTACGACTAAAGGTTGGGATTACTTCAGAGATGACCCCAAAAGCAGGCAACACCAAAACATACACTTCAGGGTGTCCAAAAAACCAAAAAATATGCTGGAATAAAACCGGATCCCCGCCACCAGCTGCTTCAAAGAAACTGGTACCAAAGTGACGATCAGCCAACATCATGGTCACCGCTCCTGCTAATACAGGCATGATCGCAATCAATAAAAATGCGGTAATGAGCCATGTCCAAACAAACATAGGGATCTTCATCATGGTCATGCCTGGTGCTCGCATGTTCAAGATGGTCGCAATAATGTTGATAGAACCCATGATTGACGAAAGACCCATCATATGGATTGAAAAAATCATGAAGTCTGTGCTGGGCGGCGCATATCGAGTGGATAATGGCGCATACATGGTCCAGCCAAAGTTAGGTCCACCACCACCTTGGAACATGGTTGAGGCAAGCAGTACAAATGCAAAAGGCAATAACCAAAAACTCCAGTTATTTAAGCGTGGCAGGGCCATATCAGGCGCACCAATCATCATAGGAATTTGCCAGTTTGCCATCCCAGTAAAGGCCGGCATAACAACACCAAATAACATGATTAAACCATGCATCGTGGTCATTTGATTAAAAAAGTTGGGGTCAACAAAACGATGACCCGGCTGAAGTAATTCGGCTCGAATTACCAACGCCATGGCTCCAGCAAGAAAAAAACTGAATAAAGCGAGGCATAAATACAAGGTGCCAATGTCTTTATGGTTGGTGGTAAATAACCATCGCTTGATAAATCCCATCACGCCTTTTCCTTGATGTGGACCATGATCATCATGCGCGTCTATGTGTGTTGATACTTGACTCATCGCAAACCTCCAGCTTGAGCTTTTTTAACCATTGTTGGTTGTTGAATTGTGTCTTTTCTAATCGCTGATACATCTGCAGGCTGAATGTCATCGCCGGTATTATTTCCCCACGCGTTTCGTTCATAGGTTGCAATTGCAGCAATGTCTTCATCGCTGAGTTGCTCTTTGTATGATTGCATTGCGGTACCTGATACGCCATCCAGAATCATATGAATATGCCTTGAAATGGGGTTACCCACCGCGACAGAGCTGCCTTTTAGTGCAGGAAACATCGGCGGCATGCCCTTACCATCCGCCAAATGGCATGCTGAACAAAACATTTCATATTTTTCTTTACCGATTTTCATCAAGGCGGAATGGTTCATCACAGCTTGTTCAGAGGGCGCTGATATCGATTTACTCACATCTATCGCCGCGTAAACGTCGTTAACTTTAGGTTGAGCTGCGACCCATTGTTTGAACTCAGCATCGGTTACAGCATTGACCACAATCGGCATAAAGCCATGATTTATACCACAAAGTTCCGCGCATTGGCCTCGGTATACGCCAGGCTTCTCAATTCGCGCCCAAGCCTCATGCATAAATCCAGGAATCGCATCTCGCTTAATGCCAAGCTCTGGTACCCACCAAGAATGAATGACGTCGGAAGAGGTCACTAAAAAGCGAATTTTTTTATTGACAGGCAGAACCAGTGGTTTATCAACCTCCAACAAATACCACTCCCCTTTGGGTTCTTTATTATGAATTTGCGCATAAGGGGTGGATAGATTACTGAAGTAGCTAATACCTTGATCAAGATACTGATACTGCCATTTCCACTGAGAGCCAACTACTTTTATAGTCACCTCTGAGTCGGCGTTGTCTTCCATATGGACCAATACCCTAGTAGCAGGCACAGCAAGGCCGACTAAAATTAAAAACGGGATGATTGACCAGATGATTTCCAACTTGACGTTGTCATGAAATGATGCGGCCTTGTAACCTTTGGATTTACGATGATTAATAATGGCGTAAAACATCACTCCAAACACAATCAATCCAATCAGTGTACAAACATAAATAGCAACCATGTGTAGATCATAGATGCCTTTGCTCGTAGGAGTGACGCCTTTGAACATATTCATCTGCCATGGATCACCTGCTGCCCATGTGAATGGCGTCATCGCTAACGCACAGAGCAGTGTAACAAGTCTGTTAACGTTTAACCGGTTAAGCATGCCTTTTCCTTATCTGTTAAATGTTGCTTGATTAATATTAGTTACCACAGTGAGTAATTACCTTCACTGGCAGACTGACTAATAATATATTTAATGGCCGAAATAATTTCGCGAGTGCTGCATTGTTTACAGCCTCCATTCACTGGGTGGTGTTTACCTTTGATTGTATGCTCAACCAGCACATCCACGTTTTGAGCAATCAGAGGTGTCCATGCTTTTTTGTCACCAATAACAGGCGCGCCTGATTTGCCGTCTGTATGACACGCACTACATTGTTCAGTGAACACGTCCTTACCGCTCGACGGAAATGCGCCTTTACCACCGCTTGCAAGATCATGTCGTTGAGAGCGAGACAATGACTTGTCGAGAATATAGTCAACGGATGCCAAAATGTCGTTATCAGAACATGTAACACAGGCTCCTTTGATGGGCATGCTGTTGTAGCCATTGATAGCATGACGATACAACCCCGTCAGGCCACTATTTTTAAGGCGTAAATACCAGTTTGATCCATCGCCAATAAGTGGTGCTGCCATTTGTCCCTCTTGGTGACAAAGCGTACAAGAGCTATTGTAGACCTGCTTTCCGCGGCTTAATGTTGGCGCCTTGTTTGAGCCAGGAAGTCCTACATATTCTTGACTGACTACTGTTTTTAAATACACAGCGATAGCCATGCGATCTTCTTCAGTTAAATAACTTAAACTATTATGATCGACTTCTGCCATGGGGCCCGCAACAGGACCGGCCTTGTTCAATAGTTCGTTATTCACAAATACGTTGGCAACATCTGCGTGAGTCGCTGAGCTTAATCCATTTTGAGTTATGTTAGGGGCCCAATATCCATCGATGAAGCCACCGGTTAGATAATGATCTCCCTTAGGAGCACCCAATGGATTTAATGGGGTATGACACATACTGCAGTGCCCAAGTCCATCAACGATATATTTACCCCGATTCCAAACAGCTGATTCATTCGGATTAGGTTCAAAATGGTCATTGGGATAAAAGAATAATAAATTCCAACCTAACAGCGTAGAGCGGGCACCCGGAACATTGAACGGAAAGGGTAAAGAAATGTTTTCCTGTTCCACTGGCGGAATGCTCATAAAGTATGCATATAAAGCTTTAGCATCTTCATCCGTCATATTAGCAAAATAGACATAGGGAAAAACGGGGAAGTAATTTCGTCCTTTAGGATCTTTGCCTTCTTTTAAAGCACGGACAAAATCGGCTTCAGTCCAAGTCCCAATACCTGTTTTTTTGTCAGGAGTAATATTCGGGCTATAAAAAGTACCAAAAGGAGTTGCAATGGACAATCCACCTGCGAACGCTGGGGTTCCTCCTTCCATATTGGTGTGACAGGCGACACAATCACCCATTTTTGCCAAATACTCCCCACGTGCAACCAATGATTTTTGCTCTGGATTTGCCACGGTTGTGGGTGGGTATGCAGGGTAATAGGTTTCCTCTGCAGATTTTTCTGCAGTATTGCTGGCAACATTCGCACTCAATGGCATACTGACGATTGACAACATCATGGTCAAAAGACACACCATCACCGCATTGTTTTTTAACAAAGAGCCCACGCTCCCTCCTTTCAATTGATCGATTTCGTACTTGACGTTCGTCAACCCACTAAGCACTATGAAACAAATCGAGCATTTTATACCTCTGCCCCTCTAAGTTGCAAGCGAGTCAGGGAATAATCCCACGGCTGTCGCATTAAAATTTGGTCAACCTGCCGTAGGTTGGGCCTTGGCCCAACAATCTAGCTATTAGATTTCGTTTTATTTGACGAAGAGTAAGAAATAAGATCAAATGCCACATTCAAATTTT
>CANJSM010000046.1 GCA_947477015.1 Legionellaceae bacterium | reverse complement strand
GTGCTGCCGTTCGACTTGCATGTGTTAGGCATGCCGCCAGCGTTCAATCTGAGCCAGGATCAAACTCTTCAGTTCAATCTCTATGCCAGTTTAACTGACTATTTACTACTTATGTTTCTTGTGCACTCGAATTCTTCAAAGCGCCCACACAGTTTGTCTTCTCTTCTTCTTAATGAACTTGCCCCGAAGGCGTGCTGCGTATTCTACTCATTTCCCGTACCATGTCAAACGTTTTTTCAATCTTTTTTAAATTAATTTGCGAGTTGTAGCTTTATCTTAGCTAAACGCTGTTTTCCAACCTGAATAATGTACGTACTGTCCATATTTAGGCGCAATCCGCTGTCTTCGACTTTCTCGCCATCTATTTTCACGCCACCTTGATTTACTAGCCTAATGGATTCAGAGGTGCTTTTTGTCAATCCTGCTTGTTTCATCAACTGGGCTAGATTAGTTGTTGCTTCGCATATTATAGTTTGTGTTACCAAATCTTCTGGTACTATTTTTTTCTGGAACCGTTCGATAAAAGCTTGATGTGCTAATTCTGATTGCTGATGATCATGAAACCGTGTCACAATTTCTTTGGCAAAATCAATTTTCACATCACGTGGGTTTAGGCCATCATTAACTGATTGACGAATTTTAGCGATTTCTGAGCCTGTTTTAAAACTTAATACATCGATGTATCTCCACATTAACTCGTCAGAGATAGACATAAGCTTCCCAAACATCATATTGGCAGGCTCATTAATTCCTATATAGTTGTTTAATGACTTGGACATTTTCTTAACTCCATCCAGTCCTTCTATAATAGGTGTCATCATAACTACCTGCGGCTCTTGCCCATAATGCTTTTGCAGTTCACGTCCCATTAATAGGTTAAATTTCTGATCTGTCCCTCCTAACTCAACATCTGCTTTTAACTCAACTGAGTCATAGCCCTGAATCAGTGGGTACAAGAATTCATGTATGGCGATTGGCTGTCCGGATGTGTATCTTTTGCTAAAATCATCGCGCTCCAGCATTCGAGCTACTGTGTTAGTCGCTGCTAACCGGATTAAGTCGGCAGCGGATAGGCGGCCAAGCCATTGTGAGTTAAATCGTACAGTTGTTTTTTCTGGATCAAGTATTTTAAAAGCTTGGGCTTGATAGGTTTCTGCATTTTTTAAAATCTGCTCTTGACTTAGCGGAGCTCTTGTTACGTTTTTACCTGTTGGATCACCAATCATTGATGTAAAATCACCGATTAAAAAAATGACTTCATGTCCTAACAATTGAAATTGTCTCAATTTATTCATTAATACCGAATGACCTAAATGGATATCAGGTGCTGTGGGATCAAACCCAGCTTTTATTTTCAATGGTTTGCCGGCTTTGAGTTTTTTTTCTAATTCGTGCTCTGGCAGTACTTCTTCGCACCCTCTATATAGTTCACTATATTGTTCTTCTTTAATATTCATGGCAGTAAAACCTTTTTTAATGATTGACCTGACTTCTCGCAACGGGTATCTTAGCCCGGATAAATTGTTCGTGCTAGGACAGAATGTCTTAGTGTAGCAATATTTACCATGACAATCGCAGTAAAGGTTAAAAATGCATCAACCGTTGACTATTTCAGCAGTAAAGACACCTAAGACCACTCAGTCAATTGCATGGGTTGTTGTACTTGTTGCTTTGTTTTTAATTTGTCTGTTGTACAATTTATTCTTACTAAATCACCAAGATAAATTCACTAATGTACCCCTCACACTCCCTGACGTAGAAGTGGATGAGTCTCAAGATGAACTCGCGAAAGCAGCAAAGAAAAATGATTGGACCATTGTAACAACTCGCCCTGGGGATACACTCGCTGGAGTATTCAAGCGACTCGGGCTCAGTCAGCAGACATTGCTTGCGGTTGTGACTGATAACACCTATGCCAAAAAATTATCTGGGATTAAACCAAACCAGCAAATACAGTTTCTAATACGTAATGGTGTTCTTGAACAGCTAGTTCTTCCATTAAATGCCACGGAAGTTTTGGTTGTTTCTCGCAAAGACAACAAATACACCAGTAAAATTAACTCTCGAGAAATGAACAGCCACAATCAATTCCTTACTGCGACAGTACAAGGATCACTTTATGGCACGGCTCAACGACTGCATCTACCTTTTAAATTAGTCCATCAAATGACTGATATCTTCAATTGGGAAATTGATTTTGCAAGAGATATTAGAGCAGGCGATCAATTTAGCATTCTATATAACGCCTTTTATGTCGATGACAAATGGGTCAGTACCGGTGATATTTTAGCTGTCTCATACACGAACCGAGGAGTAGTTCATCAGGCAATAAGGCACGAAGACGCGACAGGTAATTTTGATTATTTTACTCCACAGGGTGTCAGTTTGAAAAAGGCATTTTCTCGATACCCTATAAAATTTAGCCATATTAGTTCAACATTCAGTCTTTCTCGAAAGCATCCTATTCTGCATTACAGCCGACCGCATAAAGGGGTGGACTTGGCTGCGCCCATTGGTACACCGATACACGCCACTGGGGATGGTTATATACAAGTTATTGGTAGACAAAATGATTATGGTAATATGGTAAAGGTTTCTCATAATAAAACATACTCTTCAATCTATGGGCATCTACTCAAGTTTCAAAAAGGCCTCACTAAGGGTTCTCGCGTAAAACGCGGGCAAGTTATTGGTTATGTTGGTCAAACGGGATTAGCAACTGGCCCTCATTGTCATTACGAGTTTCATGTTAATCAACAACCTAAGAACCCTACTACAATTGAATTACCACGGTCATCTCCCGTATCTGGCCGTGAACTGCTCGCGTTCAAAGCTAAAGCAGGGACACTACTTGCCCGTTTAAAATTATATGAAGAAGGCAATCTTGCCGGAACGACTGTAAAAAAATCCACAAAGACGGGGTAAAATTATATGACTGCCGCCATTCTAGATGGAAAAATCGTTGCTGCTGAATTCAAAAATAGAATCAAAGATGCTGTGATAGCGCGTGAAAACAATGGAAAGCGCTCACCCAATCTTGCAGTGATACAGGTTGGGGACGACCCTGCCTCAACTATTTATGTAAACGCTAAACGTAAAGCTTGCGCGGAAGTCGGTATCATATCGACAGACTACAATATAGCCCTCGATGCATCTGAAACGACATTGTTGTCCCTCATCGACACATTAAATGAGTCAGAACACGTCGATGGCATTCTTGTGCAACTACCTTTACCTAGTTATATTGATAGCCAAAAAATTATTGAGCGAATTAGTCCCAACAAAGATGTTGATGGTTTTCATCCTTACAATTTTGGACGGCTGGCTCAGGGAAACCCGCTTTTGAGACCCTGCACTCCTTATGGTGTAATACAATTACTCAATTATTACCATATACCCATTTCAGGAAAACACGCTGTTGTGATTGGGGCATCGAACATTGTTGGTAGGCCGATGGCGTTAGAGTTTATCAATGCAAAAGCAACGGTTACGGTATGTCATCGTTCAACCAACTCGTTAGAAGCCCATGTGCGTATGGCAGATATTATTGTGGTAGCAACGGGTTCTTTTAATGTGATTAACACAAACTGGCTGCAGCCTTCACAAATTTTGATTGATATAGGAATTCACCGTAATGAGGACGGAACAGTTCACGGAGACGTGGATTTTCAAGAAGCGAAGAAAAAAGTGGCCTGGATAACACCTGTTCCAGGTGGTGCAGGCCCCATGACTATCTGTATGTTACTGCACAACACATTGTGTGCTGCGAATCATTTATCAATATAATTCCAATCAAACTCGCCATCCAGCTCCCCGTCAAAGTATTCGAGCTCTTCTTTAAGACGTTTTTGCTCAAGTTTTTTTTCGAGTAGTTGGCGGATATGTTTTCTATGACATAGCTCGTTATTATCTTCTTCATGACTCATGTCCACAAAAGACCGATTGCTTTCATGATTTTTATGTAAGCCCATCATTATCTCCAAAGTTTCATGCTTCAATAAAAGTATAGTGCAATTTTTTGAAATGTGTCATGTTGATAAAATATTATTAAATTCCGTTGAATTAGGTAGAATGGGTATATACTCCCCCGTTTAATCCACTTAGGCTATACACTATGCTTAGTTATCAACATGGTTACCATGCCGGCAATTTTGCCGATGTCTTTAAACACGCGATCTTGTCTCGCTTAATGCATTACATGACTCAAAAAGAAAAACCAATGCTCTACTTTGAAACACATTCAGGTCGAGGATCATACGATTTAGCAAGCCCTCAAGCCTTAAAAACAGGCGAAGCTCACGAGGGCATTGAGGCACTTTGGGCGCAACGCAAGCAACTACCCGCCGTTTTCACGCCTTACTTAAAAACCATTCAACAATTAAATGCTGGAGAGGCACTACGTTATTATCCAGGATCGCCTCAACTTGCTATTCACATGCTTCGCGATCTCGATAGACTTTACTTTAGCGAATTACATCCGCGTGAATTTGAATTTTTGAGTCAATTACCTAAGCAAGGTAAACGGGTTTTTTACAGTGAAAATGATGGGTTGCATAATCTATCGGCATTAATACCCCCTCCTGAACGACGCGGTTTGGTTTTTGTTGACCCATCTTATGAGGTCAAAGTGGATTATAGAAACATACCACTTGCGTTAAAAGAAGCCTATCAGCGTTTTTCTACAGGCGTCTATTGTGTATGGTATCCTCTCGTCGATAATAAATTGCATCAACAGTTAATAAAAGGTCTTACCAATATCGGCGCTAAAAACAATCTGCGTGTAGAGTTTTACCTGACTGGAGCGAACAAAGCTGGTATGACTGGCTGTGGGTTATGGATTATAAACCCTCCTTATGTTTTACCTGAAGAATTAAAACTTATGCTCCAAGCTTTGCGCAAGGTATTTAATCCGGGAGTATCCTCCTACCTAATGGAAACGGTCAAATCATCTTAGTGGCTCTATATATGAAAGCACCCATTGCTCTTTCTGCATTTGATGATAATTACATATGGGTGATTCCAAATCGTGATCAAGGCACATTTATGTGCGTTGATCCCGGTGAGTTTGCGCCAGTAGAGCTATATGCGCGAGATAATGGACTTGATTTGCACAGCATACTATTAACTCATCACCACCATGATCATATCGGTGGGGTTGATGAACTGTTGAATTTATTCCCAAACGCCCTTGTTTTTGGACCAGATGATCGGAGAATTACATCGCTGACCAACCCACTGTATTCTAACGATCTTGTAGCGGTCAATGAGTGCGTTTTCCAAGTATTAGATACGCCAGGACATACCAATTCGCACATTTGTTATTATGAACCGAATCTTCATTGGCTGTTTTGCGGAGATACATTGTTTTCTGCCGGTTGCGGCCGAGTGTTTGATGGTAGCATTGAACAACTGCAACACTCTTTGCAAATATTAAAACATCTTCCTGATGAAACCCAAGTATATTGTGGGCATGAGTACACCCGTAAAAATTTGCAATTTGCACTGACAATTGAACCTCAAAACGCCCGAATCACTAATTATTTGCATGCATTAGAGGCAAGTAAAATTAATATGACCTTGCCTTCAACAATTGCTCTAGAAAAACAAATTAACCCGTTTCTGCGCACAGACCTACCTTCATTAAAAAAATATGCGGAAAATCATCATCTCGAACCGCTGGATGAATTGATGATTTTTAAATATTTACGTGGTAAAAAAGACCTTTTTTACTAACTACACAACGTTTAGACTTTAATAAAATCAGCAAAGGTTTATTCTTTACGATTTTTTTAGTAGACTGTGTATTACTTTTTTAATCAGGCTGATGCATTGAAGTTTAAATTTAAAGCATTTTTTTGTTTTTTTCTAATTCTTTCTAGCCTGATATGTTCTCAAGCTTCTTTGTCTCGCGCAGCGCCCAATGTGTGGGATGTTCTACGCAAAGAGTTTGTTTTGAATCATGGGGTAACCCAACCTGAGGTACAGACCCAATTGCATTGGCTCGTCACTCATCCAAGCTACCTTCAAAAGCTCGCGCAATCTGAGCCCTACATGTACCACATCATTACCGAACTTAAAAAACGGCACATGCCTGGTGAAATTGCATTAATACCGATGATAGAGAGTTCTTATGATCCTTTTGCATACTCAGGTGCCGGAGCTGCTGGTTTATGGCAACTCATGCCCGGAACAGGAACAGACTTGGGATTAAAACAAGACTGGTGGTTTGATGGACGGCGTAGTATTCGTCCTGCTACAGATGCCGCTCTAAATTATCTAGTCTATTTAAATAAATTCTTCAATGGTGATTGGATTCTTGCTTTTGCAGCCTATGATTCTGGCGAAGGCACGATGGCACGCATCATCAAAAATAGTGGTCAAACAGGAAAAATAAATTTTTGGACGTTGCCAGTTCCTAATGAAACAAAAGCTTATATCCCGCGCCTACTTGCTTTGGCTGAGATCATTCAAAATCCCAGTCGTTATAAAGTGACACTCCCAGATATCCCTCATACACCTTATTTTGAAGAAGTGAATATTGGCAGCCAAATAGACCTTAATCATGCAGCAAAACTTGCTGGTATTTCTTACCATGATCTCATCAAACTCAATCCTGGCTATAATCGTTGGGCTACTGCGCCCTATCGTCCTTATAAATTGCTCATTCCTGTCAATCGAGTTGAGAATTTCAACAGAAACCTAGCTAATTTCCCAGAGGATCAACGTGTTAGTCTGACGCGCCATCAAATTAGCGCTGGAGACAACCTCAATTTAATTGCACAACGTCATCACACAACGATAAATCTCATCAAAGAACTTAACCAACTAAAATCAAATTCCCTTAAAAAAGGACAGTATGTTCTGATTCCAAATGCAAAAAAACCAGCCGTGGTTGCTAGCGTCAAAGCACATTCAGTGACGCCAGCCCGAACCAACAAGCCTAGATATACGGCTCTAAAACAATACAAAATAATTCACATTGTTCAGAAAAACGAATCATACGCACAAATACAAAAAAAATATGGTATCTCAAAAAATCAAATCAGGTCATGGAATAGATTAAAATCTCATAACACTTTGCAGCGTGGGCAACAGCTGACTATTTGGCGCAATAGCCGAGTTGCGGGCTATTACATGGTGAGGCGTGGCGATAATTTAGGGCGTATAGCAAAACTGAATAAGACTCAAATATCAGCACTGATACGGCTTAACCCAGCACTTCGAAGAGGTCAGATTCATCCGGGCGATCGCATAAGATTGTGTTAATTCATCTGTTTTGGTTAAAAAATGACTGCGTTCTGTTGATCTGCTATACTTTATTTAACTTAATTTAATATTGCTATTAACTATATGAAAATACTATTTGATTTTTTCCCCATCCTGCTTTTTTTCATATGCTATAAATTTTATGGCATCTACACCGCAACTGCTGTTGCCATGGTCGCTTCATTAGCACAAGTGATGTTATACAGAATCAAACACCAACGTTATGAGAAACTACACGTGATCAGTTTAGGATTGATCCTTGTTTTAGGCGGCGCCACGTTGTTTTTTCATAACCCTTGGTTTATTAAATGGAAACCTACAGGTATTTATTGGCTCTCATCGTTGGTATTTATTGCTTCAGCTTATATTGGAAAAAAGCCTGTCATTCAAAAAATGATGGAGAGTAATGTTAAATTACCTAGAAAAATCTGGTTGCGTTTAAACCTAGCTTGGGCACTCTATTTTCTAGTGATGGGCGCATTGAATCTTTACGTGGCTTACTATTATGACACCGACATATGGGTTAATTTTAAATTGTTTGGTGGTGCCGGATTCATGTTATTGTTTGTATTTATACAAGCCATGTACCTCACAAGACATGCTATACCACAGTCAGAGGAAGAGCCCCGTTCATCATGAAATGAGCTGTTTTACTATAGAGTAATGATGCAATGGCAGCATAGGATCTATGCGTGATCCTCAGGGAGAATGGATATGCGATTGCTACTGGTCGAAGACGATGAACTACTGGGTGACGCCGTTAAAACCGGCTTGACCCAGTTTGGTTATGTTGTAGACTGGCTCAAAGATGGCGAGTCTGCTCGTTCCGCTATTAAAACAGAAACGTTCGAATTGATCATATTGGATTTGAACTTACCCAAACTATCAGGAATCAATCTCTTACAAAATATTCGATGTGATCAGAATACTACACCAGTTATCATCTTAACCGCTTGTGATTCAGTCGAAGAACGCATAAAAGGTCTGGACAGCGGCGCCGACGATTACATCGTCAAACCATTTGATTTAAACGAACTAAGCGCTAGAATTCGAGCGCTGATCAGGCGCTCTCAAGGACGTGCTGACACTACCCTTCAATATCGAAACATCATTATTGACCCTGCTTCACACTCTGTCACACTGGACAATGTACTGATTAACGTTCCACGCCGTGAATTCGCTTTACTGCAAAAATTATTAGAAAACAGTGGTCAGGTGTTATCGCGAGATCAATTAATGCAAAGCATTTACGGTTGGGATGATGACGTGGACAGCAATACCCTTGAGGTACACATTCATAATTTACGTAAAAAACTCAATGCCAACTTTATTCGAACCATTCGCGGTGTAGGTTACATGGCCGAGAAAAAAGATAAACTTTAGGGAAGAAAGTGAAATCATCCATACGTAAATTTCTACTCATAAATCTTCTGCTCGCCATTGCAGTGACGACCACATTAACGGCCATCGGCAACTATTTTCTCGACCAAAAGGATATTCAAGATCATTTGGATACACTCATGGCCGTTTCAGCACTCTCCTACCAAGCACTGTTAGGCGATGATGTTCACACGCGTCATTTATCGGAAATCCAAGAAAATTTACACCACATTCCACAAAAAATAGAAGCCTATTATCCACAACCACATCTCTATGAACAGGCCCCCGACTATTATCTTGATCGATTTAACTTCCAAGTTTGGTCTGATGATGGCAGGCTGCTATTACACTCTCCCAACGCCCCATCCAGACCATTGTATAATCCAATGACAGGTTTTACTGATAACGTCATTGACAAGCTTAAGTGGAGAGTTTTTTCCACATATAACCCCGAAGCTGGGGTTCGAACTGTTGTTGCAGAGAGATATGACACGAGAAATGATCTAGGACAACGCATTGCACAAGATGATATTTATATTATGCTGCTGACATTCCCGTTATCTGCGTTACTTATTTGGCTGATTGTGGGCCGAGGATTAAAAAGCCTGAACCAAGTAGCAGAAGAAGTGTCTAGTCGTGCACCAACTCACTTAGAGCAAGTAAATATTAGCAATGTTCCGACTGAAATGCAGCCGCTTGTTGATGAACTGAATAAACTTTTTTTTAGGCTGAAAGAAGGTTTTGAGCGTGAGAAAAGATTCACGGCCGACGCCGCTCATGAACTTCGTACACCTCTTGCAGCCATTAAGGCTCAAGCCCAGGTTGCACTTAACAGCAATGACATAAACGAAAAAAACATTGCTTTAAAGAAATTAATTGCCAGTGTGAATCGAAGCACTCATATCGTTCAACAGCTGTTAACCATGAATAAACTTGTTCCTGAATCTGCGAGTATTAACGACCTTGATGAGGTCGAATTAACTCGAGTTACGCGAGATATTTTAGCGATGCTAGCTCCAGCAGCTATAGAAAAACACATTGAACTGGAGTTCGATTCCGATGAGGGTATGCCAACCTTTTCTGGTAACTCGACAGCAATAGGCATTTTAATTCGCAATCTTGTTGATAACGCCATTCGATACTGTCATACGGGAGGGCAAATTATTGTTCGTGTATATCAACAACAAAAAGAGGTGATTCTCGAAGTGAATGACAATGGTCCAGGGATTCCTACAGAATTACAATCACGCGTATTTGAGCGATTTTTTCGTGTTGTCGGTCACAAAAGCCCTGGAAGTGGTCTGGGATTGGCAATTGTTCAACAGATATGTGCTTTGCATCATGCTCGTGTGGTTCTTGGTACGCCTATTTCGGGAACGGGATTAACAGTTAAGGTTTTTTTTCCTGTATAACTATCGCCCGGCTAAAACCTGGAGAGCTTGGCGAATCAATTGTTCACAGGTCTTTTGTCCGTCATCTATTTTGGTAATCACTTTAAGCGCTTCCTGGGGCTTATATCCTAATGCTTCCAAGGCACTAATCGCTTCCGTTGAGTGAGTCATGTTCAACGCTGGCTTCGTCTGTGAAAGAACCACACCCGGTAGTTGCTGTATGCTGTCTTTCATCTCAACAACCAGCCGCTCAGCTGTTTTTTTGCCAATTCCCGGTAATTTGATCAGCAGGTCGGTATTTTGTTGATTAATACACTGAATAAACTCATCTGGACTAATGCTAGATAATATCGCAATGGCCATCTTAGGCCCCACACCATTGACTTTAATCAACGCACGAAACAAAGCGCGCTCTTGTTTCTCATGAAATCCGTATAATAGTAAGGCGTCTTCACGGACAACCGTGTGAATATGCAATCCAATTGGGCCTTGTTGACCCTCAACCTGAAAAAATGTAGGCAAAGAAGTCTCAACATCATAGCCAACGCCATTCACATCAACAACCAACTTGCCAGGCTGATGCCTATCAGCAATACAACCACTTAACCAACCAATCATCGAACCCGTCTCCTTGTACTGCTACGTCGCGAACTAGCCGCCAATGGACTATTGCGCATATGGCTATGGCATATGGCAATCCCTAAGGCATCGGCGGCATCACTTTGTGGTGAACTGTTTAACATCAACAAGTTAACCACCATGTGTTTAACTTGCTCTTTTTTAGCAGCACCATACCCTACTAAAGAGAGCTTGACCTCGCGAGCAGAGTATTCGCTGACTTTAACACGATGTGATGCACAAGCGACCATGGCCACACCTCGGGCATGCCCCAGTTTTAAAGCTGAACTGGGATTTTCATGCATAAATACTTCTTCTATTGCCACTTCATGGGGATTAAACGTTTCCATTAGGTGGCAAATGCCATTAAATATTTCCAATAACCGCTGGCTTAATTCACCTTCTGCCGTGCGGATACAACCACTATCAATGTACTCTAGTTTGCGATTATTTTCCTTAATAATCCCGTAGCCTGTCACTCGCGACCCGGGATCAATTCCTAAAATAATGGTCATTATTCCTCTGATTCAGCCAAGCACTCGGGAAATTCGGCATTACTATACACGGCTTGGACATCATCAAGATCTTCCAGCGCATCAATCAATTTTTCTAGGCTTTCTGAAGTGTCTTTATCCAGCGCCACTGTCGTTTGAGCTCGCATCGTGATGTGTGAATGCTCAACACTAAAATTCGATGCACTCAAAGCAGACAAGACAGCATGATAGGCCTCAACGGGTGTGATCACTTCAATTTGCTCATCATCCATTGCCACATCATCAGCACCTGCATCAATAGCCACTTCCATAGCTGTTTCGTCATCAGCTGTTGGCGCCAGCAAGATTTCACCCTGCTTGGTAAACAAATAGGAGACCGAACCATCCGTTCCTAGATTACCACCGTGCTTTGTAAACGCATGCCTTACTTCCGATACGGTTCGATTTTTATTATCAGACAAACAGTCGACCAAAATCGCCACACCACCCGGTCCATAGCCTTCATATGACATTTCCATCATATTAGCACCATCTAAACCACCCACGCCCCGTTTGATGGCATTATCAATAGTATCCCGTTTCATATTGGCTTTTAGAGCTTTGGTTATGGCATCACGTAATCGCGCATTAGCTGACTCATCGCCGCCACCCGTGCGGGCCGCAACCGATATTTCTCGAATTAATTTTGTGAAAATTTTTCCACGCTTGGCATCTTGTACGCCTTTACGAAATTTAATGTTAGCCCATTTACTGTGACCGGCCATGTAAACACCTCATGATCAAATTTGAAATATGTGTTGATTATACAATGTGAAGCCATGCAAAAACATGCGTGTGATTAAAAATAAATAATCTCTTAATAGTTAACCAATCCAGGCAGTTCCATCAGCAAATCACTTGCCAACATCCCACGCTGACCTTGCTTCAACGCAACGCGATCTCCAGCTTCAGCATGAAGCATCACCCCTATTTGCGCAGCCTGCCATAACTCAAATCCTTGTGCCACAAAACCGGCTATCATACCACTGAGCAGATCCCCCATTCCGGCACTCGCCATGCCAGGGTTGCCGCTCAAACATTCTTGTACGGTTTGATTGGTAGAACAAATCAATGTACCTGCACCTTTTAACACAATGACGCCACCATATCGCTGCTGTAACAGCTGAACGGCTTGTATTCGATCCGATTGAATTTGATTGACGGTCATATTCAGTAAACGTGCAGCTTCTCCAGGATGAGGCGTTAACACCCAATTCTCACGCTTGACATGTGGGACTTCATGCGCCAACCAATTTAAACCATCTGCGTCAACTATCAATGGCAGCGAAGAAAGCATCACTTGGTCAAATAACTCTTTAGACCATGCGCTCTTACCAAGACCTGGACCTAGCACTATCACTGAAGCGTTAGCAACCAACGTAGCAAGACATTCAGCCGGCATGTTCAAACCATAGCATAATAACTCAGGCCTTGAATTAACCGTACTGATTACATGTTCTGGACGTGTTGCCACTGTCACTAAACCAGCACCTACACGAGCAGCCCCTTCTGCAGCCAAACGCACCGACCCGGGCATACCATGATCCCCGCCTACAACCAATACGTGGCCAAACTGGCCTTTGTTTGCATCAGAAGGTCGTGGAACAAGCCATGATTGCACGACCTTCAAATCTAATGCTTCTGGAATTCTGTTCATTATGTATCATCACCTTAAGTATTTGGTTACAATGCGACATTGATTAAAAAGGAGCAGTATTTCATGTTCACTTCAACACGCCTAAGAGGAATTGAGTTCCCTTTCATCATAATAGCCATCTCTCTCCTCATAAAGCTACTTTGTATTGGTTCAAATGATTTACTCGCTGAAGAAGCCTATTACTGGAATTATTCTGCTCATCTTGACATCGGTTATCTTGATCATCCCCCCATGGTCGCGGTCCTCATTAAACTGTTCACAACCATTTTTGGCAACAATGAATTTGGCGTGCGTATTGGCTCTATATTTTGCTGGCTTGCAACGGCTCTATTCAGTTTCAAATTAACCCAACGCATCAAACCAAGCGCTGGAAAATATGCCATTTTTCTTCTGGCCATATTACCTTTTTTTTTCTTACACTCTCTCATCATCACACCTGACCTACCCTTAATTGTTTGTTGGGCCGCGTCATTATATTATTTATATTGCGCACAAGTTCTTGAAAATAAAACCTCTTGGTATGCAGCTGGACTCTGGTTAGGGCTGGGCGTGCTGTCTAAATACAGTATTCTATTATTGGGACCTGCTGCTGTTTTATATTCCATCTCGCTACCGCATGCTAGAAAAATGTTTTTGCAAAAAGAACCTTATTTCTGTGTATTATTGATGATAGTGTTTTTCACCCCAGTCATATATTGGAATGCAACGCATGAGTGGGCTTCATTTCTGTTTCAAAGCACTCGCAGGTTAGAAGAAACATCCTCTTTTTCTTTTCATCATCTGTTAGGTTTGTTTGTTGTATTTTTAACGCCTTTAGGTCTATTCGGATTTATTCAGCTATTCAGAAAAAATGAACCTGAAAGCAACTTACTTGACATAAAAACAAAACGTTTCTTTCAAATTTATACACTGGCTCCACTGGCTGTTTTTTCACTATTTAGTTTGCGTCATGAGATTAAATTCAACTGGATTGGCCCTTGCATGCTAGCGATAATCCCATGGTTAGCCGTTCTTATTGACCATGCAAAATCTTCGCTGCGTAAAGGCTGGTTGATTACATCGAGCGTTTTATTATTTGGTTACAGCATGATGATTTTATGTATTATTTCTGGCAAGCCAGAACGTCTTAATCATCATCTATTCAGCAAATACATTTCATGGAGCAATCTGACACGTCAAGTTCATGCTATTGCTGCTGATGTAGAATCAACCATGCACACAACACCATTGATAGTCCCAATGGATGTCTACAACATAGCCAGTGAGCTAGCTTTTTATCAACAAAAATTCTTAGATCAAAAGCTAATACAAAAAGCATACACACCGATCGGAAGTGACCTGTTTGGGCGTAACAGTTTAATGTATCGATATTGGTCTCATGGTAATGCAGCTTCTGGGAGTGTGCTCATATTCATTGATGAAAATCCAATAAAATTTGAAGAACAGCAAGTCACAGAAAAAGTTATTGCGCAGTCTGAGACAAAAGCCCTTTGGTCGCACAGCCAAGGAGCGGGTATAAAAATTCGTCAATACTATTACAAAATTGTGCAATTAAAATGAATTTATGGTAAGTCGCCCATTAACTCATTTTGCCCCAAACAATCCGTGAATAGATGAAATAGTTTAAAAATGAGCCAAGGACCATTCCAGCAACGAGTATAAAGTTTTCTTTTAATACACCAGTACCTAACAGTTTGACCCCAAGAGCCAACCAGTAACTTTGTAAGAATACATAACCAATAGAATAGCCTACAAATATTATCAGCGCTCTGGCTTTATGCATAGGTGACACTGGCAATCTTTTATTAAAAGTAAAATAACCATTCAATATAAAATTGTTGATAATCGCTGCTGATACTGCCAACGCTTGTGAGGTAAACGGCGAAAAATAATGACGGATAAAATTATACACCATAAATTGCACAGTCATACCAGAAACGCCGACAAGGCACATTTTCAAATATCGCTTCATTTCATAGAACCGCAAAACAAACAAAACACGTAGCGAATCAACAATAGAATTTGTAGGTAGTTTGCTGACCCCTTTTTGGCGATCAACAAAAGCAATAGGATGTTCGCAAATTTCTGCCTTGTTTTTATGCAACAGCCATAGCAGGTGTATTTTGTAAGCGTATTGATTGGATAAAAATATTTCGGGCAAGCTTTTTTTCAACATATCACGTCGAGTGGCTCGAAAGCCGCTTGTAAAGTCTTTATATTCAGGAGTCAGTACGGCTCGAGAAATCCAATTCCCCATCACGGACATTAATTTTCGATGCCAACCCCAGTCTTTAGGAATACTACCCCCGGCCACGTATCGACTGCCTACAACAACATCACAAGTTTTAATTTTATCAAGCATTGGGGTAATGTACTTGGGATTATGGGATAGATCAGCATCAAACTCAAAGACGATGTCGGCTGAAAGCTCCTCTAGAGCATAATGCATGGCTTGCCTGTACGCGGAACCCAATCCTGATTTTTGCAATTCAGTTTTCAAATGCAAATGATCGTTACTAGTTGCCAAATTGGTTATTATTTTTTGCGTGTCATCGGTTGATGCACTATCAAATACCAACACATGAACATCAAAGTTTGGAATGGATTGCGTAGCGATGAAGACGGCAGCCAAGGTCTCTTCAATCACATCGGCTTCATTATATGTAGGAATGATAATGACTACTTTTTCAATTGTCATGTCTGTGAAAATCTCAATGTTTGAAAAAAAGCAACTGATCGCAGTTACAAAAAACTTTATGAATAATACATTAATTAAGGATTATACAACAGTCACCAATTGGCATGTAGCAAAAGAAATCAATCTGTTGACTAGTTAGTTCAAACTTATTAGACTTGCCCTGTCAACACTGGAGGTTGTTGAGATGATATATTCCACCAAGGTCAATGCTCAACAACTGTTATGTTCTTCCCCACTTATGTGATTAATCGTCAGGAGTAACTCTCATGCCATTCGGTCTATTTGCAACAAAAAGCACGTATGACGCCAAAGCTGGCGCTCATAAATTTAAAGCGACTGTTGTCAGTCTAGCCATGACAGAATTCGAAGAACCTCGTTTTGATCTAAATAACGATGCCCACCTCAGTAGAATAAGTGAATGCACGGCGGCGCTCAACGAGCATTTACCTATTTTGCAAAGTCGTGATAAACACATTGCGATCGGATTTGGAATTGCGGGTGCGGCACTTGCTCTTGCAGCAGTTATTCCCTTTGGTTTAACGATTGCAATCAGCGGGGTTGCTTATGGAGCATATTTTTTAGGTGGTCGAGACGATCCATATAACAAATTTAATGCCGCTCTTGAAGAATTAGCGCACTGCTGTGATTGGGCATTAAGCGACTTTAATTCCCATAAAATTTGCCATGAAAACGTTAAAGCTATGCTGAAAACACTCGCGCCTTTTGTGACCCGAGATGATTTAATCACCATTATGGGTTCTGAGTCAGAAGCAAACAGAGTCATCAATG
>CANJSM010000045.1 GCA_947477015.1 Legionellaceae bacterium | reverse complement strand
GAACGGTGTTGTCGGCACGAGGTGTATTAACCTTGTCCGATAAGGGACGTGGAGCCAAGAGTAAGACGGGGATAGGTTCGCCTGTTCACGCATCTGGCGATGAGCCGTCAAAAAAGAAAAGAACAGCAGCTACGAAAGTCGCCGCTTAGTATTGGAAGCTCGTTGGCTTTAGCCACGAGTAGTTCACAACAATATCCCCACCGAACGACAATATTCTACAAAATAGTAATGACTGGGTTGTTATCGACCCTAAAGGCGTGATTGGTGAACCAGCTTATGAAGTAGCAGCTTTTATTCGCAATCCTATACCGGAACTGCTTGCGCATAATAATGCCTCAAGTATTATTAATAATCGCACCACTCAGTTTGCTGAAATTCTTAAATTATCAGAGCATCGAATTATCAATTGGTGCTATGTGCAAGCCTTACTGGCATGGGCTTGGGCATTAGAGGACCACTGTGACGAAACATATTTTAAAAAATTAACCGAACTATTTAACAGGTACTCATGATGCTCGATATGATATGGTTATGCATAACTAGCAATCTTCCAGCCTTGTAAAGAGTATGTTAAAGAGTAGTGCGTGACCTTATAATAATCTAACCCATCCAATGGAGTGGGAACTACATAATACTAAGGAATGTCAAATTGAAAAAAATTCAGCTTCGGAAAATAGTGATTTTATTGGCGCTGAGCGCGGCGCCTAGCATGTATGCAAGCGAGTTAAGCATGATGCCATTCGGGGTAGCAAATCCGGTACAGATAGATATAACCTTTTCGACTTCGTCCGGTGTGACGCTAATGGGTTTGGCCTCTGACGATGACCCTGCGCTAACTTGCGGTAGCAAGATTAGCGCTCCTTACCTCGGGGGCCCTGCCTTTGCTCTTGGGGCGCCACCGACGAAGACGGCCTACTTCAACGGGTTCCTGCCAGCGACTGCCGCCGATATCGAACTCTGCGTTCACACCGCCAGTGGTACTATTGCCCTGGATGGAATAGAGACAGAACGGGGTGATTGCATTGCTTTAACGGGGTGTTATAGTTACGCATGTGACCGGGTCGGAGGTAGCGTAACAAGCATCACTGTATTGATTCCTTTCACGGCCACTTGCTCGTAGCTCTAGTATTAGACGCGAATCAATCACCCATGACATAAACTCGAGATAAATGGAGCTGTTACAATGGAGCATGAAGTGCACACCCTCATAAGTGTTGATTTAACAACCGCCGACAGCAATGGTGACAAAAGGACTTATGAGCCCCCACGTCTAATCCCTCTGGCAGCTACCGACGTGGAGTCTGGCACTACTGTGAACATAAGAGAAGGTACTGGTGGTGGTCTTTTGAACAGTTAAGGATAGAGCATGAATTTTCGCAATATCCGTGTATTACTTGGGCCAACTATAGAATATTGATGTGGTACTCAATAGTAATGTTACTTCCATCACAGTTACAGCATGTCCTTTAATGGATGCCCAACAGGATAAGCAAAACATACACCGCAAAAGAAGGTAATAAACAAGGAGAGAAACAGAGATTTTTTCATTTAAACTCTACAGAAACAAATAAAAAAGCAGACCAAACTTCGACACATATTCGACACAAAAATAATTCCGATTATTACCAAACCTATACAACCCCTGCTGTTAATGGTGCCGTTGATGTGAATCGAACACACGACCTATTGATTACGAATCAATTGCTCTACCAACTGAGCTACAACGGCTAATGTTTTAAATTATATCGAGTAGAATATAGGCTGTCGAGACTCGATTTTTATTGGGGATGGTCTTTTTAGAGCCTTTATTTTGTTTAAGTATACCTTGAGTACTTAGGTGTTCAATTAAGGTACCAATTCTCCGTGACTTCGGTTATACTTCGCACCAGATTTTCAACCTTTTTTGCCAAGGAGTTGTTTTGTCTGATTCTTGTGCTATAGATTGCAAGGCAACACAGTCTTGTTCTACTTGGATGCCGTGGTTGGTTTGTCTTTCAGCGGGCCTTTTTTTTCTGTATGAATTTTTTCAACTCAATTTATTTGATGTAATCAATCAGCCTTTGCGTGCGGAATTTCACATTGACGCAGCGAAACTGAGCTGGATGTCCAGTACTTACGTGTGGGCTAATGTTTTGTTTCTTTTGCCAGCAGGCGTTATTCTTGATCGATTTTCCACTCGTAACGTGATTCTTCTTGCTATGGCTATTTGTGTGCTCGGTACTTTGGGCTTTGCATCAACGAATGCTTTTGCTTGGGCTGCTTTTTTTCATTCCATTACCGGTATTGGTAATGCGTTTTGTTTATTATCTTGTGTGGTGCTGATTTCCAGATGGTTCCCTCCAAGACGCCAAGCGCTGGTGATTGGTTGTATTGTCACCATGGCTTTTATTGGTGGCATGATGGCGCATACGCCTTTGGCATATCTTTGCAACCAATTTGGCTGGCGCAACGCGTTATTGATTGATGCTGGCGTAGGTGCGCTGATTTTTGTGTGGATTTTATTGGTTGTTAAAGACAAGCGACCGGTTGATGCAGTTGACCAGCCTCGCCTTGCAAAGCAAACCACTCAATCGAATTTTTGGCGTGTATTGGCAAATCGACAAACTTGGCTTGCTGGTTTATACACGTCCTGCCTAAATCTACCCATTATGGTGTTGTGTGCATTGTGGGGCGCTAGTTATTTGCAAGAAGTTCATCAGCTTACTGCGTTGTCTGCAAGCAATGTTGTCAGTTTGATTTTTATGGGTAGCATCGTCGGTTGTCCTTTAGTGGGTTGGTTGTCGGATAGTATAGGTCGACGAAAGCCCTTGATGCTTGTTGGCGCCATAGCCACTTTGTTAACCGTTATTCCTTTGTTTTTGGGTCATGTTTTATCTGAGACTATATTAAGCGTCTTGTTTTTTGCACTTGGATTTTTTACCAGTACACAGGTGATCGCTTATCCTTTGATTGCTGAGAGTAATCGGCCAGAAAATACAGGCGTCGCAACGGGTTTGGCCTCTGTCGTCATTATGGCTGGTGGGGGCATGGGACAGGTCCTATTTGGACTATTGATGAGTCAGCATGCTGGTGCAGCCACTCAACATTATGGTGTCACTGATTTTCAGTTTGCTATGTGGATGTTTCCGATAGCAGCGGCTGTTGCATTGATGGCCATATTATTGACTCGTGAAACCTATTGCGAACCTCTAAACAGGAGTACTGATGCAAATGATTGACGAATGTAAACGTATAAATTCAGTAAAAACGTCTTTTTTGCCTTGGGTGGTTTGTTTTGCTGCTTCGTTGTTTTTCTTTTACGAGTTTATTCAAGGCAACATGTTTGCATCGATTGCCGATAATATTATGCATGATTTTCAGATTCGAGCTGATAAGATGACTTGGCTGTCGAGTATTTATTATGCCTCGAATGTTATTTTTTTGTTTGTTGCAGGGTTTGTTTTAGATCGATTTTCTAGTAAAAAAATCATCATCGTCGCGATGTTGCTTTGTGTGCTCAGTACATTTACTTTGGCTCATGCTCATTCGTTTTACTTGGCCTTGCTTTGTCGTTTTGTGACGGGCATTGGCAGTGCCTTTTGTTTCCTTGGACCCATTCGAATTGCTTCGCGTTGGTTTCCACCCAAGCAAATGGCCTTGGTGACTGGTGTCATTGTAACTATTGCGATGACAGGTGGCATGTTAGCGCAGTATCCATTGACTCAATTGGTACTTTTAATCGGTTGGCGTGATGCGCTGATGATGGTTGCTTGGTTGGGTGTCATCATGTTGATATTGATGGTGTTTTTGGTGAAAGACAAACCTCATCAAGCCATCGACACGCTGCGTGTTAAGGTCAGTATTATGGCTCAAGCTAAAAAAGCTTGGTTAAACGCTCAAACGATTCGTGCTGCTCTGTATACAAGTTTAATGAATATGGCTGTTGCTGTATTTGGTGCAATGATGGGCTCATTGTACTTGATGGAGCGACTTGATGTTAGCAAAAGTGATGCAGCAATGGTGAACTCCATGCTGTTTCTTGGCGCCATTGTGGGCGGGCCATTGATAGGGTGGTGCTCCGATAAATTAAAGTTGCGTATATTACCCATGAAGATAGGGGCTGTGATTTCGTTAGCTGTGCTGCTAGCCATCCTCTACTTACCTGTGTCTATTGGTTTGATGGCTGTTCTGTTTTTTTTACTCGGTTTTTTTACAGCCTCTCAAGTCATCAGCTATGCATTTGTTGCAGAAAGCAGTCCTCCGGCTATCACCGCAACCGCAGTAAGTCTTGTATCCATTTTGACTCAAGGCGGGTATATTGTTTATCAGAATTTATTTAGTGGATTGCTCACTTGGCATAGTGGTTCGAAAATGATAGATGGCGTGCCCGTATATTCGCTCGCTGATTTTCAAACCGCAGCCATTATTTTGCCCTTAGGCTTGTGTTTGGCATTGGTTTCAGTTCTTGGTTTAAAAGAAACACATTGTCGACATGTAACAGGAATGAATTAACATGGCTCTTGGACGCGTTTGTGTATTGCTGATGGACTCTTTGGGAATTGGTGCGAGTCTTGATGCACCTGAGTATGGTGATGCGGGTGCTAATACTTTTGGTCATATTGTTGAAGCATGTCGTGATGGAGCGGGTGATAAAGACGGTTTGCGTGCAGGCCCTTTATGCATTCCAAACTTAACTCGCTTTGGTTTGTATCATGCAGCAATCGCAAGCTCAGGGTTGAAGATGATCAATTTATCAACCCTTGCAATGCCAACAGGACTTTATGGTTACGCTGTTGAACAGAGCTTAGGAAAAGATACACCCAGCGGCCATTGGGAGCTGGCTGGTGTGCCGGTGATGTACCCCTGGGGTTACTTTCCGGATACGCCAAATTGTTTTCCTAAAACATTGATTGATGATCTAATTCAATTGGGTGGTTTGCCTGGTGTTTTAGGTGAAAAACATGCCTCTGGTACCGATATTATTGCGGAGTTGGGTGAGGAGCATTGTTTAACAGGGAAGCCTATTGTTTATACTTCAGCGGATAGTGTGCTTCAAATTGCAGCACATGAGCACTCATTTGGCTTGCAGCGTTTGTATGAATTGTGTGAAATCGCACGAAAATTAGTAGATAAACATCACATTGGACGCGTGATTGCACGTCCTTTTATAGGTGACGCAGGTTCGTTTACGCGCACTGGTCATCGACGAGATTATTCGACACTACCTCCTGCAAAAACTTTACTGGATTATCTTCAGGATGCAGGTAGAGAGGTGGTTGCTATTGGAAAAACGGCCGATATTTTTGCTCATCAGGGAATGACTCAAACGGTTAAAGCGGACGGTAACATGGCCTTGTTTGATGCGACCTTAGCTGCCATGAAAACAGCGCCACAAGGCAGTCTTGTGTTTACTAATTTTGTGGATTTTGATTCGTCTTATGGTCATCGACGGGATCTTGCTGGATATGCTAATGCGCTTGAGAAATTTGATGAACGATTACCGCAACTAGAAAAACTGCTTCAGCCTGATGATATCATCGTCATTGTTGCTGATCACGGATGTGATCCGACATTCCCAGGTTCTGATCACACTCGAGAGCATATTCCCGTTTTAGTCTCAGGTCCTAATGTTGAATCTCGGTTTATTGGGCGACGTGATACATTTTCTGACGTAGGGCAAAGTCTTGCGCAACATCTTAATATTGCACCGTTAGAGCATGGGGTGTCTTTTTTTGAATGACTTTCAAGAAGGATTTCCACCTTCATTTATACATTATTGCGCAACGCTCCAATTGAAGTTGACCTCACTTCGTAAAGCCGTTTTTTATATCTTGTGGTCTGCTGAAAAGCCGCTTAAGGCGTATGAAATATTAGATAATTTATTGAAAATAAAACCGAACTCAACCCCTCCTACGGTATACCGTGCGTTGGAGTTTTTTGAGGCGAACGGACTGGTCCATAAAATCGAATCCATTCAATGCTACACGTTGTGTTGTGAGCCTCATAAACAATTGCCCTCAGAAGTGCTTATGGTGTGTGGTGATTGCCATCAAGTGGTAGAGGTCTATGATGAAGCCGTACAAAATTTATTTGCTGTACTGGCTAATGCCAATCGCTTTGAGCTCAGGCAGGATGCCATTGAACTGAAAGGGACCTGTCAAGCGTGCCTCGAAATAACGATTTAACTTAATTTATTGCACCACTCCATTGAATTTTAAAAAACAGTCCCCAATTAAAACATATTAAACTCTGTGAGGATTTACTTTGGAACAATTTCGCGGTACTACCATCCTATCTGTCAGACGCGGTAATAAAGTTGTGATTGGCGGTGATGGACAAGCAACACAAGGTAGCACGGTAATGAAAAGTAACGTGCGAAAAGTAAGACGTATTTACAAAGATAAAGTGATTGCAGGATTTGCAGGAGGCACAGCCGATGCGTTTACTTTGTTTGAGCGATTTGAAAGTAAACTAGAGATGCATCAAGGTCATTTGGTCAGAGCAGCAGTTGAGCTGGCTAAAGACTGGCGGACGGATAAATTTTTACGCCGCCTAGAGGCGCTTCTTGCCGTTGCAGACAGCAAGTCATCTCTTATTATTACCGGTAACGGTGATGTGATTGAGCCCGAAGAAGGCATCATGGCTATCGGTTCGGGTGGTCCCTATGCGCAGGCGGCCGCACGTGCGTTGCTGGCCAATACTGAATTATCTGCGATGGACATTGTACAAAAAAGTTTGAATATTGCTGGTGATATTTGTATTTACACCAACCACAACTTAACCCTTGAAGAATTGGATGCCGACTGTGAGTGATACTAATTTAACAAAAATGACCGCAATGACGCCTCGTGAAACGGTCGATGTGCTTGATCAGCATATTATTGGTCAATACGATGCGAAACGAGCTGTGTCGATTGCTTTGCGTAACCGTTGGCGTCGTCAGCAGATTTCAGATGCTACATTGCGTGATGAGATCATGCCTAAAAATATTTTAATGATTGGGCCTACCGGTGTTGGTAAAACTGAGATTGCGCGACGTTTGGCGAAATTAGCTGGGGCGCCATTTATTAAAGTTGAAGCCACTAAATTTACAGAGATAGGCTATGTGGGCCGTGATGTGGATTCAATTATTCGTGACTTAGCTGATATTGCTATCAAACAAGAACGCGAATTAGCGATAAAAAAAGTGCAGCAATCTGCTCAAGATGCCGCAGAAGAACGAATACTGGATATCTTATTACCGCCGCCAAGAGGCGCTTCTGTTCCTGAAAAAGATTCATCGACTAGACAGACCTTCCGAAAGCAATTAAGAGAAGGGTTGATGGATGACAATGAAATTGAAATTGATGTGACTGCTTCGCCAATCGGTGTTGAAATTATGGCGCCTCCTGGCATGGAAGAAATGACCAATCAGTTGCAAACGATGTTTCAACAAGTAGGCACGGGTCGAACTAAAACACGTAAGCTTCCTATTAAAAAAGCCATTAAAATACTGTGTGAAGAAGAAGCTGAAAAATTAATCAACGAAGAAGACATCAAGCTGCGAGCAATTGAAAGCGTTGAACAAAATGGAATCGTTTTTATTGATGAAATTGATAAAGTCGCTAAACGTTCAGAGCAGGGTGGCGACGTTTCTCGTGAAGGAGTTCAACGAGACTTGCTTCCGTTAATTGAAGGGACTACGGTTTCAACTAAATACGGCATGATTAAATCTGATCATATTTTATTTATTGCTTCCGGCGCCTTTCACGTTGCCAAACCTTCAGATTTAATCGCGGAATTGCAGGGACGTTTACCCATTAGAGTAGAATTATCTGCATTAACTGCCGACGATTTTATACGAATTTTAACAGAGCCTAATGCGTCATTAACTGAACAGTATGTTGCGCTGATGGCGACGGAAGGGTTGCACTTACGTTTTGAGGAAACAGGCATTCGTCGCATCGCTGAAGTCGCATGGCAAGTCAATGAGCGTACTGAAAATATTGGTGCTAGACGTTTGTATACTGTCATGGAGCGCTTACTTGAAGTGGTATCTTTTGAGGCAACGGACAAAGCGGGTGAAACAGTGGTTGTAGACTCAGAGTATGTGCAAGGGCATCTGGGTAAATTAATCGCTGATGAAGATTTAACGCGCTATATTTTGTAAAACAGGAGTTTGTTGATGTCCATGCCCTATATATTGGTGTTGTATTATTCTCGCACTGGTTCCGTGGCGCAATTAGCCCAATACATTGCTCGAGGTATCGCTCGAGTCGATGGGATTGAAGCAAGACTGCGGACGGTTCCTCCTGTATCTACCACCTGTGAGGCGGTTGAGCAGACCATTCCAGATACAGGAGCGCCTTATGCGACTCTGGATGATCTAAAACATTGTTCGGGACTTGCTTTAGGCAGTCCCACGCGCTTTGGCAACATGGCCGCATCCATGAAATATTATTTGGATGGCACCTCATCATTATGGTTGGCTGGTGATTTGGTGAATAAACCTGCTTGTGTGTTTTCGTCGTCTTCCTCAATGCATGGCGGTCAAGAAACCACATTAATGAGTATGATGCTACCTTTATTGCATCATGGGATGTTGCTGATGGGATCGCCTTATACTGAGCCCGCATTGAATACAACACAAACCGGAGGTACACCTTACGGTGCTACACATGTTGCTGGCGTGACCAATGATTTGCCGTTGAGTCAGGATGAAATTACTTTGGCAAAAGGCTTGGGCGAGCGTTTGGCAAGAGTTGCATTAAAACTATAGAACGACGGGGATAGAGATGAAAGTAATTAGTTTTAATGCAAATGGTATTCGCTCAGCTGCTAAAAAAGGCTTTTACGATTGGTTGCAACTACAAAAAGCCGATTTTGTCTGCATTCAGGAAACTAAAGCTCAAGTAGATCAGTTACTGTCTGAATCCATTTATTTCCCTGACGAATTTCACTGTGAATATTACGATGCTCAAAAGAAAGGGTATAGCGGTGTTGCCATTTATGCCCGGCAAAAACCCCTTCAAGTTATTAGGGGACTTGGGTTTGATGACTGTGATAACGAAGGCCGCTATATTCAATTTGATTATCCTGGATTGAGTGTTGTTTCTCTGTATTTACCTTCTGGTTCGAGTGGTGATGAGCGTCAAAGCGTGAAATTTGAATTTCTCTCTCGTCTTTCCGAACATTTCCTAGCATTAAAAGCCTCTGGACGTGAATTGATTGTTTGCGGTGACTACAACATTGCCCACAAAAATATAGACATTAAAAATTGGCGTGGCAATCAAAAAAACTCAGGTTTTTTACCTGAAGAAAGGGCGTGGCTTGATAAATTATTCGGTGAGTTTGGGTATGTCGATGCGTTTCGCATAAAAAATCAGGCAGAAGAGGAATACACTTGGTGGTCTAATCGAGGGCAAGCGCGCGCGAATAATGTCGGTTGGCGAATTGATTATCAAGTGATTACACCAGGATTGGCGAATCATGTGCTGGATGTTGATATCTACCGCGACACGCGATTTTCAGATCATGCTCCATTGCTGATTGATTACCAAGGAGAGTGTTGTGTTTAAATTGGCTAGCTGGAATGTAAATTCCTTAAAAGTACGTTTAGAGCAAGTGCTTGCTTGGCTTGATTCGTCCAAGGTTGATATCTTAGCGCTTCAAGAAATCAAAATGACGGATGATCAATTTCCTGTGGAGGCGTTTACCAGTAGAGGTTTTCATGTCGTTTTTTCAGGACAAAAAACCTATAACGGCGTCGCTATTATTAGTCGTCAACCTATTTCTGATGTAGTGACTGATATTCCTAATCTTAATGACCCTCAGCGTCGAATATTGGCAGCAACGATAGGTGACGTTCGTTTAATTAATTTATACGTGCCTAATGGGGCGGCAGTTGGATCGGATAAATATGATTATAAATTAACATGGCTCCCCCATGTGACTGAATTTATTCAACAGCAGCTGATTCAATATCCGCGTATGGCTGTAGTGGGCGATTTTAATATTGCACCTGAGGACAAAGATGTGCACGATCCCAAAGAGTGGGAAGGTTGTATTCTGGTCAGCCCATTAGAGCGTCAAGCGCTAAATAACCTTTTTGCACTGGGCTTGCATGATAGTTTTCGTAACTTTCCGCAGGAAGAGCAGCAGTTTAGTTGGTGGGATTATCGCGCCGCGGGATTTAGGCGCAACAGGGGGTTGCGCATTGATCTGATTTTGTTGAGTGATGCATTGAATACTGACTGTAAGTCCAGTGCGATAGATAAAGAGCCGCGTCGTGTTGAGAGGCCATCAGATCACGCTCCGGTTTGGGTTGAGATCGCGTAACGCCTTGTTGAGCTAACTGGAGTTCGATTAGGCATTACTTAAGACATACAATCTATCAAGTTTTTCTCTATGCTCCAAGCAAGCCGGTCGTGTGAAGAATCGGGGTTGTGTAGTTGTTGACACGAATGGATGCATAGTTCGTTCAACAGCTGTTTTGACTTCATTGGCGATGTTATCTGTAAACGCTGGAAGCGTTGTTGCTAACTCCTCCTGCAACGTGGTTTGGAGCATTTCACGGGTCGCTTTGCCATCAAGCTGCAAGCGACTTGAAAAAATTTCTACGGCCGCGTCAGTAGAAAGATGGGGGTTGCTGTGAATATCGTACCATTCTAGCAGTAAGGCATTTCGTCTATTGGTGTTTTCTTGTCTATGGTCTATTTCTACCTGGCTTAATCTAGTCTGAGTTTTGTAGGTGTTCTCATTTGTCAGGCAAGCCCCAATTTCTTCAACATAGAACTGACGCACTTGTATCGCTTTTTCTGAGCCAAAACTAGCTTTCATGGCCTCACTAACTTGATATTCAGGAATTTCAAATTGGCCTCCGAACCAGTGTTGACATAGGGCATTATAAATCATATTTTTAGCCGCGACATAGCCACTGGCGGCTATCAAACCAAGATAAATAGTTGGCAGCAGTATGAATACGAACGCAATTTCTGGGATCACAAAAGAGGATAACATTGCTGCAACCAGAATGACTGCAAGTGAAACAATGATAAGCGGCATCACGGTTCTAAGTATTTGCTTAGCCACATTTTGTTCTCGATTAATATCTGAGTATTCAATGTATAACGGTGTAAAAGGTTCAAGTAACTTTAAGAAAATAGTTTTTGTTTCAGCGATCTGGCCTGCCATGCGAAAATAATTAATGATGTCAAAACTCGCAAGCCAAGAGGTTTCATTCTGTGTTGCAAATCCTGTCGCTTGAAGAAAGGCATGTGCGTCAGCACTTTTATTGATAGATTCAACGCACCATTTCACTTCTTTATTCTTGTTGCGAACATTGGATAAATAGGTATACAGCTTAGACAGTGAATCACGTGCACTTTTTTTGCTAAACACCGGTGGGTTGGGGAACGGTTGTTTGCCATTAATTAGGCAAATATTGCCTTTGATCTGCTCCTGAAGGGATTCACTATACACTCGTGCCCATTCATCTAATGATGAGGTGTGACCTACTAGACTCTTTGCATGTGCTGCATTGAGTTCATCAAATTTGATGGCGTCAATAATGTGTTTTTTAGATGTTGAATTGAGCAGCTCGATATACGAACGTTCAATCGCTTTTAATGTCCATTCGGTGAGTATGGACTTGAGTTCTTTTTTGCGAATTTTTCGGTTAAGCGCTTCATAATCCTTGGAACCCTGCATCGCTACCTGAAGGTCTAGTTTGGCTGACTCGATATGCACTTCTCTGGAAACTTCAGGAATTTGAAACTGATGGTTAAACAAGCTATCCCATAGGGTTCTGTTGTCCACACTGGTTAACATCTCGTCTAATTCTTCTGCTCTATTGATAAGATTTTCGCCATCAGCGGTTTCTTGAAATGCTGCTCGAACCTCGAAGGGTAATTTAGCATAACCAGGTATCAGTAGATCGAATAAACATAAGACATTCACAGTATAGTATCCTTAAAGAGTGCTCTTTACGCAGATGAAATTTACTGGTTCAGCGCTATGATAACTGTGAATTATTAAGCTAATATTAACTTGAGCAATATTGGTGCATCCTGATAAATCATATCTCGACGTCCCGCTGCATTTTTGCACGAAGACTTTAGATCCGAAAATTATGGTAATCCCTTATATAGTCCAATTGATCTTAAAGCAGCAAAGTATGATGGTGCTGGTGTTAACTACAACCCAACAAACGGCGCAGTAACGTGCTACTTCTTAAGCAGCATGGGATTCGACCCATTTTCTGTTAGTTATTTAATGCAGAATGCTTTGGGCGGAACAACAATTAGCTCTGGCGATGAAGAAATTAAAATCAAGCTTCCTGTTGGCCTAAATTAACTGATCAAAATTAGAGCTTCTCGTTATGTCTTTAATGTTACAACCTAACCAGGAGCTCTACAAGCCATCCTCAGCCGTGCGACATGACATGTATTTTTATGCGTTTATGTAATTCCGTGATACACTAAGAGTAATTAAATTCCATATCGGTGTATTGTGCCCTATTTAACCGCCAAGCTATATAAACTTCCTGTCACCATGACCACAGAAACGATTATTTCGACAGAACTTGTGGAAATATCAGCAGATCTATTTGCTCATCATCTTTCAGCATACAACACAGGTTTGACAGAAGAAGTCCTTAAAAGAGAATATCAGCGACATACTGCTGACAGTTATAACTTAAAATCGGATTTACAGAACAGCTTGCGGTCCGTGCTTACGTTGCTGGACGCTGAGAATGTGGTTCCTGCTCTAAAAGTAAGCGTTGTCTTAACATTAGTAGAAGGAATTCAAAATTGTACTCCAGGATTTCATAATCGAGTCATTCAGAGTTTAATGTCATTAAACGTAGTGCGGGAAAGCTTGGATGATCTACTTTATCATATACGACAAAACCTAGTAGAGCGTGCGTCAATCGAATTCTTGCCTGTTGCTGAATTGGGCAACCAAGTTCATCAGCACAATCAATTTTTCAATCTGGCCGCAAAAAAATACGGCGTATTGCCTGTTAATACAAGAGATCCATATCGAGGTAATGAGCGGTCTAACTTCAAGATCGAAGAGAAATTGGCCCGCACATTCGCTAATCAATATCGATTATTTGGTGTGCTCCACGGACTACAAAGTCAGTGTGAGATTGTGTTTGATTATTCCGGCCCTAAATCGCCTGACAAAGGCGGATATGCTGCAGGTAACTATCTGCCGCTCGTCGAGTTGTTTAATAAAATTATTGTAAATAAGCCCGCGGGCTTATTTACACCCGAGCATTTTTGTATTTTTAATGAAGACTTTGTTTGTACTGACATCCATTGGTCTAATGTTAACAAGCTTTTGTATCAAGAACTAAAAGAGCACGAGTATCTCAAGATGTCTCATGATGAGGATGCGTTCATGATGAGTTTAATGAATGAGGACGAACTCTTTGACGATCTGGCTCATAATGTTTTTCGTAATATTATTAATCATATCGATGATTTTATTCGATGCTTGTTATTTTTTAGGCACGCATCTCATTCCAGAAAAAAGGCCTTAATGACTTGCTTCATATTGAATTATGAATACTTTGACAATGGGATGATTGAGATCATTGAGCAGGTGCCTGGTGTACTGTCGGTATTGGATTCGCTGCCCCTTTCTGAATACACTATATGTGACACACCTTTCTTTTTAACGGGTGATAAAGAAACCATGAAAAATGTGCTCATGCGCACAGTCAACCGTGGCGATAGTGAGGCAATGGATTTTATATTAGCCCAGCTAAAAAAATTACCAGAAGAAGAAATAACTAATATCCTGTTAGAATTAACAAATGAGCAGGACGATAGCAGAAATATATTAATGATGGCTATCTCTTCAAAAAACGTCAGAATGATTGGATCGGTTTTAAATGTCGTTAAAACACTGAGTTTAGCCAACCAACGAACTATTTTAAAACAAAAAACGCCGGCTGGCTCTGGTCTATGGCTTTGGGCGGCATCTATTGGGCATATAGATATTATTCAGATGATATATGAAATACTAGAAAGCACCTTGGATGAAACAAGTTTCAGAAACTGTCTCACTCAAGTCAATCAATATGGTTTCTGCGCATTGAGTTATGTATCTACTTATGACCTCAATATCGTTCACGTCATTTATGATCTTCTCACATCAGAGGAACAATCAATTCAGTTACAACAAATCACTAGAGCGGGTGATGGTGTGTTGGCGAATGCGCTGTTCTGGAAACAGATTGATGCAGCTCAATTTATCCTCAATGAAATGCTTCGCTACGATCTTTTTGAAGCAATCAATAACAACTTGTCTTTTATTTTCCTTTCGATGGGTAGCGCAAGAGGTTTACTGATGGAAAGAGTAAAGCTTCTCCCATTCAGTGAAAAAAAAATTAAGTTATTGCTCAGTATTATTCATCATATGGTTTCCTTTCTTGTAGAACCCGAACTTAATTTATCATTATTTACAGAATTGAAACCAACTGAAAAAAACGTGTTGATTAAGGCATGTTTAGAGCAATGTACCAACAATAAAGAGAGAGCGACTGCTGTAAGTCAACTCATGATGGCATTCAATGATTCAGCATTGCTTTTAGATATATCGGTTCATTTTGATCTTGATTTCTTTTTAGAACCCTGCGCTAACGATGTGTTTAATCCCATCATGGCCGTCACGTTTCAGGGCAATTTAGAAACGCTGAGATGGCATTTAACACATTTAGCCCAACTCTCTCTGGCAGAGCAAGCGCGTATTTGGAATAACGTAGTTGATGACGCTAATATCCTTTTATTTGCTATGAACTCTGAAAAAGAGTTAATCAGTCTTTTGATTGAAGCAATGGTTTCTTCTTCACTGAATGATCAAGCATTTAGTTTTACACTGGCTCATTTACATATGCTGGACCCTGAAAAAGGCTCTTTTTTGATGAGCATCTTGTTACAAAAAACCACAACAGAGCATGTTTCGCATCTCGTGAGCATGGCTGTTAGAAATAGCATAGAAGAAAAAGAAGAAGATGGGCGTTCAGCATTATTTCATGCAATCCGTTCTTTAGATGAAAGTGAACAAAAAAAGGTTTTGATAGGAAAAGTTTTTGACTCTGTGCTTGATATAGAACAATTAGGACTTGGTATATTTGCTTTTTTTTCCGAGATGCCAGACGCTAGCGTTATGGATGAAAAATCATTTTTCACAGTGACTGATAAGAAGCGAAATAATATTTTGATGGTGGCAATAAGGATATCTAAATACAAGGCTGTTGAGGTTATTTTAGAAAAAATGAAACACTTGGATATAGAAACGCGTCAAACCATACTTACGGCAACCAATTGTTATGGTTTCGATGCCTTATCTAACGCCATGGTCTCTAAGGGCTATTATTATCCGGAATATGTTGATCTAGTATTTATTGCTCTGCGTGATATCGTGTTAAAAGATGACTTGGAAGGTATAATAAAGCAAGCCATTATAAATGGAGCAATGATGAATCCCCTTGAGTATCTATTAGAAACTTCTGCTAACATGCTTTTTCCTGAAAGGAAGGACGCTGCTGATTTCTTAAAGATTCGTTTATCTTTAAAGTATTTGGACTGTTCACACGAATACTATACTGAACGTGGATTGCGCTTATTAGACGCATTTCCTTTCCCTGCAACGAAGCAAGAGCTTTGCTTTATGGCTGAATATATAAGAGAGGAGGGCGCCTTTCATTTTATTCATAAAAGTGTTCATCATGACCTTGATCCTTCATTGCGTAGAGCCTTGCTATTGAATCACCATGTGCCTTTCAGTCTGGTTGCGTTATATTTGGAGAATTCCGAAACATCCCAGGAGACATTGAATCTTCTGTTTGACCCCAATCAAACCCATTTGCAAGTGCATTTGCAAACGTATTTCCGGAATAATAGCATACCCATTTTTGACGTTTATGAGCGGGCGAATGTCTGGGATAGCGATATGAGAATATTAAACTTTATGATGGCTTTTCCCGATCTGGATTTACCCATGCGGATTTCATTAATCAATAACATGGGTACAGGTCCTAATCAATTAACGTTGATTTCCAACAATATGAGCAGAAGAGACGATCTCGCGTTGGAAGAAATCATCGCTCTGAGTACAAAAACCAGAAGTCATCACGATCTTCATTCTGTTTTTAGGCCATACATCGAGTCCAATCGCCTCATCAATCCATTAGTGCTTGGACTGCAACAACAGCTCACATCAGAACAGGACGATCGAAAAAAAGTTTTATTTGAACAATTACATATGAAGGCATATATATTTGTTATCAAAAGCATTCTACACCCCGATAAAAGCTCTCAATATGATGCCGCAGCAGAAGCAGTATTAACCTTGTATGATGCATTGAATAAGGCTAACGATTTGAATGAAGTTCAACGTTCTATACAGGTTCATCGACACATACTAAACCAACATCATAAAGTTGAAGAGATACTATGTGGTATCATTGATGTCACTGGAACGCTGTTCGGAGTGACTGATCTTGCGGCTGTTAGCCCGTTCCGTTTTTTTAAAACGACGTCTTCAATCATTTTGGATGAAATCGAAGAATATGAACCAAGGTTAGAATAGGGGCTGTTGGCGATTATATTCTCCAGATTTTGCGGCTCGTCCGCGGGATCAACGTAGCTCATGAACAGATCGTTGATGGGCGGTTTTTTTGCTTTAGCGAATAGCCTATGTGCAATCAAAACCCCTCCCAAAGCCATCAATTCGCACGGCTGTCGCATTAAAATTTGGTCAACCTGCCGTAGGTTGGGCCTTGGCCCAACAATCTAGCTATTAGATTTCGTTTTATTTGACGAAGAGTAAGAAATAAGATCAAATGCCACATTCAAATTTTGATGAGGTGGCACGATGCAT
>CANJSM010000044.1 GCA_947477015.1 Legionellaceae bacterium | reverse complement strand
TGTATAAAATCTCCTTGAGCGCACAGGTTAGATCTAATAACTGTATTTCGACAAGGATTTTTTCTGCAACTGTGGATTTTAATACGTTATTGTTGGGCCAAGGCCCAACCTACGGCAGGTTGATCAAATTTTAATGCGACAGCCGTGGGATGTATCATAAAGACAATAGATAAAACGCCACAGCTTCCATGTCCTCATGACTCATTCGGGCACTGATGTCTTGCATAATAGAATTCAGATCATTGTGTCGCGTTTTATGTTTGAACGCCATTAATTGCTGCACAGTATAGGCCGGTTGTTGTCCTGATAGAACCGGGAATCCTGCTTGAGCGTTGCCTGTGCCTTGTGGACCATGACAGGCAATGCACGCAGTAATGTGTTGGGTCAGGTCACCGCGACGGTAGAGTTCTTCACCGCGGGCTAAATATTTTTTCGGTGTTTTGCCTTTGACTAAGGGAAGGCTTGCATAATATTCGGCGATATCGTTGATGTCTTCCTGACTTAACTGCATCACCAGTTGTGTCATGATGGGGGCGTTGCGTGTAGTCGCTTGTTGATAATCACGCAATTGTTTTGCCAAATAGGTAGCATGTTGGCCGGCAAGATTGGGCCAATCAGGATTCATGCTGATGCCTTGCGCACCGTGACAGCCTGCGCATATCGCTGTTTTGTCTTGCCCTGCTAAAGGCAAAGCCTGCAACGGGAAAATAAACAGGGCCAATAGTAACCCGAATAATAAATCTTTCATGATGGTCTCAGTACACAATGCATGTGGCTTGTATAAACCCTGATATGATACACTGTGTTGCAAGAAATCCCAAAAAATGAAATCCATATGATGAATCCTTATTCGCAAGCCACTTTTCTTAAAAGTGCAGCGCTCGTCTCTCAACTCCCAGACGACACAGGTTTTGAAGTAGCCTTTGCCGGGCGATCAAATGCCGGTAAATCGAGCGCATTAAACTGTTTGACGGGCATTCGTCAATTAGCCCGCATCAGTAAAACACCAGGGCGTACACAGTTGATTAATTTATTTACTGTTGGCGATGAAACGCGACGTTTAGTTGATTTGCCTGGATATGGCTATGCCAAAGTCCCTTTGCAAGTCAAAAAAGATTGGCAAAAAAATCTGGTCCATTACCTTGAGGTTCGAAACAGCTTGCGCGGATTGGTCTTGCTGATGGACATTCGGCATCCGTTGAAAGAGCTCGATCAAATGATGATCAACTGGGCTTTTGACAGGCAGTTACCCGTGCATGTATTGTTGACTAAAGCGGATAAGCTCAGTCGAGGGCAAGCACAAAGTACTGTGTTACAGGTGCGCAAACATTACGAACTGATGCATGATTTGTTAACCGTGCAATCTTTTTCATCGCTCAAAAAACAGGGTGTTGAGGATCTTATTAAGGTGCTTAACCAATGGTATGAATGGCATTTACCCTAATTCGTACTTGCCAACGACGTTCGGTGCGCTATTTCAATGACTTAACGTTGTTTAATAATCGCTGAAAAATCCAGCCCACTCATGCCCGCATCATTAAATTGCTGGTAAAGCCGTGTAGCTAGCTCACCCATTGGTGTCTTGACCCCAGCGCTCTCTGCAGAGTGCTGGCTTAAACATAAATCCTTTAACATCATGGCGGTAGTGAAACCTGCTTTGTAGTCGTTGTTAGCAGGAACGTTGTCGAGAATCCCTGGTAGGGGAACATATTGGTTCATCACCCAGCATTGGCCAGAAGAATGGGTGACTACATCAAATAATTTTTGTGGGGTTAAGCCCAATTTTTGCGCCAATGTAAATGCTTCAGATACAGCAATCATCGAAATGCCAAGAATCATGTTGTTACAAATTTTTGCCGCTTGTCCACTGCCAGCATCCCCTGTGTGGATAATTGTTTTTCCCATGTGAGCTAAGATGGGGTTGGCTTTTAAATAGGCTGTTTCGCTACCGCCAACCATTATCGTCAATGTTGCATTTGATGCGCCTTTTACGCCGCCCGATACCGGCGCGTCAAGTGAGATTAAGTCGTAGGCGCAGGCTTCTTGATGTATTTTGCGAGAGGTGTTCACATCGATAGACGAACAGTCTATGTATAAAGCACGATGGGTTGCTGCGGCGAATAACCCTGTTTCACCAAGGCAAACTTGTTCAACTTGCCGACCGGTTTGTAACATGGTAATCACAATATCTTGATTCCTAGCTGTATCTTGAAGAGCTGTAGCTTTCAGACCACCGGCGTCATGAAATGCATCGATGGCTGCAGCCTGTAGATCAAATCCAGTCACCCGATGACCGGCTCTAATCAAGTTGATTGCCATTGGCAATCCCATGTGTCCTAATCCAACAAATCCGATGTTTGCCATGATAATCCTTGTTTATTGACGGATAAGATTAAACACCACTATTGGTTCGTCGGCATACTAAACGTTTTTTCACTAACATCCGTCTGCAACCATCGACTGGTGATCGTTTTCCGCCGGGTATAAAAATTAAAACTTTCAATGCCATGCATGTTCGTGTCGCCAAAGGAGGAATTTTTCCAGCCACCAAAGGGGTGGCTAGCAATAGGGACAGGAATTGGGATATTAATACCCACCATCCCAGATTGCACGTGTTGCACGTATTCCCGAGCTGTGTAGCCATCGCGGGTAAATATTGCAGTGCCATTGCCGTATTGGTGACGATTAACCAGAGAAAGGGCGTCTTCAAACTGATTGACTCGGACAATCACCAGCACTGGACCAAAAATTTCTTGTTGGTAAATCGACATAGACTCTGTAACGTTATCAAATAATGAGGGGCCGATAAAATACCCTTGAGGATGCTTTGGGTGTTTGTATTCGCGCCCATCAATGAGTAATTTCGCACCTTCAGTCACGCCTTGATCAATCGCACTCAATACACGCAATCGGTGTGCTTGGCTTATCAGCGGCCCCATGTCTGCTCCGGGAATGTCACCCGCATCGATACTCATGTTGTGAATTAAAGGAATCAATCGAGTCATCAACTGTTCGGCAGTCTGCTCACCGACCGCAACGACGACAGAAATTGCCATGCAGCGCTCACCTGCTGATCCAAAGGCGGCCCCGACTAGGGCATTGGCAGTTTGTTCCAAGTCGGCATCCGGCATGACCACGGCATGATTTTTAGCTCCGCCAAAGGTGTGCGCACGGATCCCTCTTGCAGTGGCAGTGGTATAGATGGATTTCGCCACCGCTGTTGATGCAACGGCCGTTACTGCCGAGACGTCTGAGTGACTGATCAAATATTCAACCGTTGTCTTGTCACCTTGTACACAATTCACCACTCCATCAGGCAATCCTGCCTCGCTGAGTAACTCAATTAAGCGCACAGGTGCTGATGGATCTTGCTCTGAGGGTTTGAGGATAAAGGTGTTGCCGCAGGCAATGGCAGGGATCATCATCCAAATAGGGACCATGATTGGAAAATTAAAGGGCGATACACCGACACAGACGCCCAATGGCTGACGAAACGTGTAACAATCAATATGATTGGAAACATTATTAGACACACGGCCCTCTAATTGCGACACTAAACCACAATAAAACTCAACGGCCTCGATGCCGCGTGCTATCGAGCCGTTGGCGTCATCGAGGGTTTTTCCGTGTTCTCGAGTGACCATTTGTGCTAATTCGAATTGATTTTTTTCCAGTAAGTCACGAAATTTAAATAAAATGTGAGCTCGTTTGGTTGTAGGTGTGCGTGACCATGATAGCCCTGCTTTTTTTGCAGCAGCTATTGCTTGTTCACACGTGTTGGTGCTGGCTAAATGGACTTGTCCAATTGGCTCACCCAGCGCTGGATTATAAATGAGGTGCTCGCGCTCTGTGGGTTGAATGAGCGATTTACCAGTAATGATATGGGGTACAGTGTATGGCATTAGCAATTCCTTAACGCTAGTGTGATGGTTCATAGTTAGATGCTCTGGCTTTGCGCTTAGCCATTTAAAAGTCACGAATACACCGAACTTTCTTATCGCTGTACTTATCTGAAGGACCAAAATTACCATCTGGAACATCGACACTATACGCATTGGTATCAGCAAACCATTGTGTTGAACTCCAGTAAGTTGTCGAACTAAATCCACCGAAAGAACAAGGATAAGCAGAGCTTGGACACAGGGAAAAAATGACAGCTTGAAGCTCATTTTTTGCAGGTAAATACCAATCGGCACCGATCATTGTGCACTGATAAGCAGCACAATTGCCCGTTTGGTTTGTGCAAGCTGAATTCAGCACAATGGCATTGGTATTGCCAAGACCATCATCATCGCTAAACGCACCAGCGATGCCTGCTTTGATTGGAAACGTCCACGCACTGGTAAACTCTGAGCCCACATCTATCACCACCTTTCCATTGGTTCCACTGTTTTGAAACACGATCCCACCTAGATGTGAAAAAGCAATTAATGTTGTTGGGCTATTCCCCGTGTTGCTGCCACTGATAGTAATAGTACAGGGTGCATAGGGCGTTGTTGTGGTCAATGCCAACTGACAGGTAGCTCCGGGTGCTACACTCGTACAGTTCGAATTGTCTACTGACACATTTGGACAAGCCGTTTTATCAGTCACTCCAATGTTATTTGCATTGAAAATACTATCTGAATTATTTGTCACGATTAAATTCAGGGCAGTCGACCCATTAGTAGAGACGGTTCGGTTTTGTTGAACAGGCCCTGTAATACTAATCAATGGTTGATCAGTGACAGCTGCGTATACATTGGCGCTATTGGTATTATCGCCCTTAACTGGAATAATGGTTGGCCCAACTTGGGTCGTTGAGGCAAATGTAATCGTACAGCTTGCGCCAATCGCAAGGCTGCTTCCACAGGTTGTGCTTTGAACACTAATGCCGCTGCCTCCTGGAATGGTTGCAGTCACATTATTCGCCGAAGCCGATGAGTTTGCGCTATTACTAACGGTTACAGTTCCTGATGATTGTTCAGCCATTAGCAATATATATGGACTGACAGAAATTGTTACTCCAACAGAAGGTTGAGCTAAGGTAACATTTAAACTATCGGTGGCACTGGGTCGGTAACACTGATTAGCGTTTGGTGTGCCATTCGAGTTAGACTGGCAAAGAATCGGTCCGCTATGTATCCCGTCAGTGGGTAGCGCATTGCCAGTGACAGCCAGTATTAACGAGCAGCTACTCCCTTGTTGACCTATCGGTGCGAGGAGACAGGGAAATAATTGCACAACACCAGGTATTGGCTTAATGACCAATGATTTAGCTTTATACGATTGATTTTGAACGGTATACACGACGGTTGCTGTTTGGTTCGACGTAATCGAAACGTGTGGCGGATAATTTATATTGGGTGCAAAGGTCCATAATGGGAACGCCGCTTGTGCTGTTGAGATAACAAAGAGCAAACTTAAACTTAAGCTGAGATTACGCAGTAAGTGTTCTAATTTCATGTTGGTATCCTTATGCGCAGTAAGTAAGGTTAAATAAAATACCGTTAGTATAGAGATGATTAAGCGCTAAACCATTATTTAACGTCTGCTCTGCTGCCCGCGCAAGCCTGCTCTGTCCCCAATCGGCAAATTCATAACCAAGTCCAGCTTGCCAGTGTTGATTGAGCGCTTTTTGTAAGCCAACACTCACGGTATAAGTGAATGTAACTTGGGTGTGCGATGCAAAGTTCGGATTAACAACCGCCTCATCAATCAGCGGTGTATTTTGAAAGTCATGAGCCGTGTTAAAACCAACACCGACACTGCCACTTATCCAAGGCGTGAGGAGGTATCCTTTATCGATAAGAACTTTGCTTTTTACTGCAACATGGCTATGCTGTATTTTGTAGCTGTAACTATGATTAGCAAAACGTGGTATTTCGTCATCCCAGATCAAGCCAGACAGAGAAGCATTGCTCGTTGCCGCCACATCCAAACCGACTTGTGTTTGGATGGATTTTGACAGCCGTGTTTGCTTTCCAAGGAATAAATCAACGTTAGCTAAGGTATTTGTTGATTGATTTGCAGTATAAGTTTTATCTATTTCAGGGGTCAGGTAAAACGATTGAGTTTTACCTGCTTGCTCCCAAACAGGACCGACACTTAGCGTACTTACCCAGTTCCAGTTAGAGGGGGCGTTTATCGGTCCCATTGCTCCTGCAAAGGCAGTACCAGTCAATAAGCTTGTTAGTAACGCGCGTAAAATAGATTTCCCTTTCATGTCTATTCCTTGAGTATAATCCAGTGCTGGCCTAGGGCTAATTTATTAACTTAATAAATGTTCTAATCCGTAATAGAGCCCATTCAATTGTTGTACCTGCTGGCAGGCCAGAATCAAGCCGGGCATAAATGAGCTTCGATCTATCGTATCATGAGTTAGGGTAAGTGTTTCCCCTGTGTTACCAAAAATAACCGATTGGCGTGCAAGAATACCAGGTAAACGTAGCGAGTGAATCGGTACGTCGCGATGTGACGCACCTCGCGCACCGGGTAATAGCTCTTTGAGAGCAAGCTTTGTTGGAGGGTGATTGCGTGCCGCTGCAATTAATTCTGCTGTTTTGATGGCCGTGCCTGAGGGAGCGTCGAGTTTTTGTGGGTGATGCGCCTCAATAATTTCTACCTCAGGCAGTAAGCGTGCCGCATCGGCTGCAAAACGCATCATCAAGACAGCACTGATTGAGAAATTGGGGACGATGATACCCCCTAATTTTTTTTTATCACACAGTTGGCGAAGTGTTTGAATTTGTTCTTCTAGCAATCCACTCGTGCCAATGACAGGATGAGCACCTTGATTGATAATGGTCAAACTGTTCTCATAAACACAATCGGCTCGGGTGAGATCAATCACTATGTTGGCAGTTGTTCTGGTAATGGTCTGCGCCAAGTCATCATGGCGTCCCACACAGGCAACCAATTCAAAATCAGGATGCTCTTGAATCGTTTTACATGCCAAAACGCCCATTTTTCCTTGAGCGCCATTTACAATTACTTTATTGAACATCACGACGCTCGCTATTAGGTATTTGGTTTATCAATGGTGAGTTTTTTTTGACGCTGCGCCATGCCATGATAGTGGCGGGGAGCCAGCCAATGATGGTGACCTGCAGGACCATGGCAATCAATGCACCCAGAAGATCGTCATTAATCAATAAAACTATCCATGGAAATATGAGTGATAAAGTGAACATGAATTTCCGTTTCATTTGGAGATAACCTATTCGATTCAAATAAGAATAAAAGTATATACCTCTCAGCAATGACTTGCAAAATGAGCGCTAATGCTGTACATTGCATGTTCATTTTTATGGATGAGTTTATTCGGATTTGAGTCCAATTTTAAGGGTTATCGTATGAGAAAACAGGAGCTGCACCCACGTACCGCAGCGATCAATCAAAAACAAAAAAACATGTCTAAAAAAGCACGGCTCGATGCATTGTCGTGGCTCGCTTCTAAGTTTCCAAACGCATTTGACAATACACTTCGTATTCAACCGTTAAGTTTAGGAATAATGAACGATATATTGGCTCATCCTGATGCGGTTGAACTCTCGAGAAGCAAGTTAAGAGAAGCTGTCGTGTTATTTACTCGTCGTATAGATTACATGACCTGTTTAAAAGCACGTGAAATGCGTGTTGATTTGTACGGTAACCCTGTCACACAAGTCACTGAAGAAGAAGCGTTATTGGCTGCTGCGAAAATAAAAAAACGCGTTGAAAAAACCGCTAAAAATGCACGAAAAAATTTGATAACCCCGCCTGCTGTTAAGTCATCAACAAAACCGGCACAAGAATTCGTTCCTTATTATCCAGAAAGAGCTCCTGCTTATAGCGTGCAAAATAGTACTACTACAGCAACGTCTGCTGCATCAGTAGTTATTAAACACAAACAAACGCGTCAGTATGATCCCGATGCAGTGGCACGATTGAAAGAAAAACTGGGACTGTCACGTAAGAAAATGGATAGTGTCGAGTAATTATAGCTTCTCCAGAAGTATCCGAACCGCGCGCGTTAGCAAGCGGAACTCCGCTCCCTTACGGTCGCGGTTCGGATGCTTTTGGTGAATTAGCTCAAGAATTTAACCGTTAGCTCGTGCTTCAAGTATCGCAACGGCAGGCAGCGTCTTTCCTTCTAAATACTCTAAAAACGCACCACCACCTGTAGAGATATATGATAGTTGATCGGTGAGGTCATACAGATCAATCGCCGCCAATGTGTCTCCACCGCCTGCAATAGTAAATGCATCGCTGTTGGCAATCGCAATGGCTAACGCCCTTGTTCCATAAGAAAACTGTGGGAATTCAAATACACCAACAGGGCCGTTCCAAATGATGGTTTTGGCACTTGCCAATATATTGATGTAACGCATGACAGTTTCAGGACCAATATCCATGATCATGTCGTCCTTGGCTACGTTAGCCAGTGATTTATTGTACGCAGGGCAACTGTCACTAAACGATTTACCAACAACTACATCTGATGGAAGCAACACTTTACACCCAGTTTCTGCAGCCAAAGCTAAAATGTCGCGCGCTTCATCGAGCAGATTGTTTTCGTGCAAAGAGACGCCGATTTCGTTGTCCTGAGCTTTTAAAAATGTATTGGCAATCCCACCACCTGGGATCAACACGTCAACCATTGAGACCATCTGCTTAAGTAGAGATAACTTGGAAGAGACTTTAGCTCCACCTACAATGGCAATGATGGGTTTTTCCGGAGCTCTTAGTACATGCAACAAGGCAGTCAATTCCCGAACCAATAATGGGCCGGCTACTGCAACAGGAGCGTATTGTGCCACGCCGCAAGTGGATGCATGTGCTCGATGTGCTGTACCAAAGGCATCCATCACGAAAACATCACACAATGAGGCTAGTTTTTTAGCGAGTGCGTCATCATTGGTTTTTTCACCCAGATTAAAACGCACGTTTTCACAGAGAACTAGCTCACCAGGTGTTGCATTTACACCCTCTAAATAATCTTTGACAAAATGCACCGGGCAGTCAAGATGATTGGATAAATAATTAGCTACAGGTGCAAGAGAAAGACGGCTATCTGCTTGCCCTTCTTCCGGTCGTCCAAGATGAGACATGACAATGACTGCCGCTCCGGCTTGCAACGCAGCACGCAATGTTGGCAGAGCAGCTTGCAGACGCTGATCGCTGGTAATCATCCCATCTTTGATGGGGACATTTAAATCTTCACGAATCAATACACGCTTGCCGCGCAAATCAATATCACTCATTTTCATCAGGTTCATGGTTGTTCCTTAAAGGTTCATCATGTATTTGGCTGTATCGAGCATGCGATTGGCAAAACCCCACTCATTATCGTACCAAGCTACAACTTTTACTAAATTACCCAGTACTTTTGTTTGAGTGGTATCAAAAATTGCCGAGGCGGGATAGTGATTAAAATCACACGATACAAGTGGTTCATCGTTAATGTGCAATACGTCGCTTTTTGCTGAGCGCATGATCTGATTGACTTCATCTTTCGTTGTCGGTCTACTAGGAATGAAGGTTAGATCAATAACTGAAACGTTCAATGTCGGGACGCGCATTGCGAAGCCATCTAACTTGCCAGCCAATTCAGGCAGTACTAAACCCACAGCTGTTGCGGCTCCAGTTTTTGTGGGTATGATGGATTGTGTTGCTGAGCGCGCGCGGTGAAGATCTTTATGGTTTCCGTCCAATAACATTTGATCTTTAGTGTAAGAGTGGACTGTATTCAATAAGCCTGATTCAATGCCAATGGCATCATTCAATGGCTTGACCACGGGTGCTAGACAATTGGTTGTGCAGGAGGCATTGGAAACTACAATGTCAGATGCCTTCAATGTTTGGTGATTCACGCCATATACGATGGTCGCGTCGGCATTGATTCCGGGTGCAGATATCAACACTTTCTTAGCACCCGCATTCACATGCAGAAGGGCGGTTTCTTTTTGTGTGAAATGTCCTGTGCATTCTAGTACTAGGTCTATATCAAGTTCTTTCCATGGTAAGTTCTCAGGTCGACGATCTGATGTCACAAGAATAGAGTGTCCGTCAACAATCAGATGTTGGCCATCGACTTTGACTTCATGATTAAAACGTCCATGAGTAGAATCATAACGTGTCAAATGCGCTGTGGTGTTGATACCAGAAACATCATTGATAGCGACGACATTAAATTCATTTTGGCGATTGTTTTCAAAAATTGAACGTAAAATGCAACGACCAATGCGGCCATAGCCATTAATTGCAACGCGTATTGTCATACTGTTTCTCCACATTTTAATCTAAATTTATCAAGTAGTGTTTGTACAATGTTTTCAACGGTGATACCCACTTCTTGGTATGCTTCTGTTGCGGGTGCTGAGAGTCCAAACTGATCTATGCCTATGACTGTTCCATCTAAACCTACAAAACGATACCAATATGCAGTCGATGCTGCTTCAATGGCAATCCGTTGGCGGATAGCATTGGGTAGCACCTCTTCTCTGTATGCAGCATCTTGGGCTAAAAAACGTTCTGCACAGGGCATTGAAACAACTCGCACCTGTAATCCTTTGGCAGCAGCTTGGTTCGCACTCTCTATAGCTAAGGCTACTTCTGATCCTGTTGCTATCAAGATAGCGTCAGGTGTTTTTTCGCAGTCTTGTAGGATATACCCACCTCGTTTAATGCATTCTGTTCCCTGGGCTTGATGATCTAGGGCGGGTAAATTTTGACGTGTTAATAACAAGCATGAGGGGCCATTGTGTTGCTGGAGTGCTTGTTGCCACGCAACTGCGGTTTCAGTAAGGTCAGCCGGTCGCCACACATGCATGTTTGGTGTCATGCGCAACATGGATGTTTGCTCAATGGGTTGATGGGTTGGGCCATCTTCGCCAAGACCAATGGAATCGTGCGTGTATACGAAGATCACGCGTTGTTGCATTAAAGCGCTCATGCGCACGGCGTTGCGAGCATAATCTGCAAACACCAAAAAGGTGCCTCCGTAGGGAATAAATCCACCATGCAATGCCATGCCATTCATGATGGCTGACATGCCAAATTCCCGAACACCATAATGAAGGTAATTACCTTTAAAATCGGCATGAGTAATGGCGCGACTACCGGACCAATCAGTATTGTTCGAGCCAGTGAGATCCGCGGAACCTCCAAGCATCTCGGGAAGCATTGCTGCATACTGTTCGATACATTGCTGGGAGGCTTTGCGAGTCGCAATGGGTTTCTTACTGTGTTGGCACAGTTCAATGAATGCGTTGCTGTTTTCAGTCCAGTTATCTGGCAAGTCACCATTAATGCGTCGTAAAAAAGCATGATATTTATCAGGCGATCGTTGTTGCCAATCATGACAATTTTTAAGCCATATTTGTTCATCATGAGTGCCTTGTTCGATGTGATTCCACTCAGCATAGAGCGATGCAGGAATAACAAACGCAGGATAAGGCCAGTCTAATGTTTCACGTAATTTTTTCGCATTGTCAGCACCTAATGGTGCACCATGTGCTTGTTCGGTGCCCGCTACCGCGGAACCATAACCAATGATTGTTTTACAGATGATGATCGTAGGTTTATTGGTTTCATTTTGAGCGCTGAGAATGGCCTGTTCTATGGCTGTATAATCATGACCATCTATTTGTTCAATGACATGCCAATTGTATGCTCTGAAGCGGGCGGCGGTATCGTCTGTAAACCAAGTGTCGACTTCGCCATCGATTGATATGCCATTGTCATCATAAAACACAATCAGTTTACCAAGACCTAATGTACCAGCTAATGAGCAGACTTCATGAGAAATACCTTCCATCAAGCAACCATCCCCTATAAATGCGTAGGTATAATGGTTGATTAATGATGCATCATCGTCGTTGAATTCCGAGGCCAATGTTTTTTCAGCTATGGCCATGCCCACGGCATTCGCCAACCCCTGGCCTAAGGGACCCGTGGTTGTTTCTACCCCTGGGGTATCAGTACACTCAGGGTGGCCTGGTGTTTTTGAATGCAATTGACGGAAATTTTTAAGCTCTTGTAGAGGCAAATTATATCCAGTTAAATGCAACAAGGCGTACAGCAGCATTGAACCATGCCCATTTGACAAAACAAATCGGTCTCTGTTAAACCATTTTGGATTTTTTGGGTTATGCTTAAGAAATTTTTTCCATAAAACAGTAGCAATATCAGCCATACCCAGTGGCATACCTGGGTGTCCTGATTGAGCTTGTTCTACGGCGTCAATGCTTAAAAAACGAATAGCATGCGCCAACATCCTGCAAGAATGCATCGAATATCTCGGAATATCAATAAGGCGCCTATTGTCGCTCAGATGCGCCTCTTGGGCAAGGTTGATAGGCCTTAATGGTTAGAAAAAGCGTAACTTCGCACGTCATCCTTCGCCTCGCTCGGGATGACGTGCGGGGTTATGAAAAAGGAGCCGTGAGCGGAAATTTACTTTTTGCACATTTAATGTTACAATCGTATCCCATCTAGATATCTCAGTGAATGATTATGGATAATACCAGTGTTGCTCTTTTGAGGCGGTTGCGAAGTTTGGATGCGTTGCCTTCCGACGCCGATAACGCTGTAGATATAAAGCGGAAAAGCCCGTCTTTTTTTGAACATATAGAGCGGCAAACTGAGGTGGAGCAGTCGGCCTCTTATAAATTACTGATTGAAGAAGAGCCGTCTATTATACTGGAATACAACTCGCTGCGTGCGTTGTTAAAAAATGTTTTATCGACCCCAGGGATAGTAGATGATGCCACCAAGTTATACTTGGTGCACCGCGTCAGCGATCTTGCTCGAATACTCACGAAAAAATATGATGTATATATCAATGAACATCCCAGCTTTTTAACAAAGCGCGCATTGCACAGTCATCAGGAATCATACGAAAGATGGCTTTCATTGTCTTCTGCTCCTCAGAAGGAAGTGACGAAAAAGTCGTGGCTAGATAGCTTTTTATATCTATTAATGGCCGAGTTTACTACCGATAGAATGAATCCTCGCCGATTATATTTTTTGCGTGAACGCCGTCTTCTCCTTTTGCTAGTTCCTATCATTAAAGACTTGGGGCATTACAGTAGTTGGATTCTTTGGGCGGATGCTTATGTTGCGCCGTTTTTGACCTATCTAAACTTATTGTTTTTTCTGCCTAGGTTGGTTTTTAATGTGTACACCTTGTGCGATAACACCTTTAATCAAAGTAAACTGTCACCTCAGTCAAGTAACTTAGGCCCATTGACCCGCTTTATGGCGCAGTGGAATCGCCTCTGGCCGCAATTGATGAATGACATCGGATGGGCTATCAGTGGTGCTTTGATGTGTTTTGTTTTCGTCGGCTGTTGGGCGTCTTTTGGTATTTACATGTCTGTTGGAATGCAGTTTTATGATGTGATCATGGCAAGTGTACGTGTTGGAATAGATTTGACGCGTTTAAATAATCTAGCTGAGAACAATAGGAGCTCTTCTTTAAATGCAGACGGCAGGAGCGAAGAGGACAAGCACTTATTATCATTGTATCTTCTGCATTTGGAAGCCGCGATTTCGCGTGAAAAATCACTCCTTTATCTTGCGCTAGCGAATGCCGCAGTGCTTTTTATTGCAGTGTGTCTGACGCTCCCCGTTATGGCGGCCATTAGCCCTTGGCTGCCTGTTGTTGGTGCTATCATTGCTATCATTATGACTGTGATTAATTTTCAAGGACGTAGTTATCTAAATACATCTGATACACCTAAGTCTCAGACGCTTGAAGACCTCCTTGAAAAGGATCAGAAAAGACGCATGTCACTCAAAGAATCACAATTTAGCTCGTCACAATTTTTTTTGAACAAGACGTTAGCCAATTCGCATTACGGTAGGGAACTAAAACTAGCGTCTGCTTCACCTTCACCTACCGGGGTAGCTACGTCCCATAGTTTGGGTTACATGGTTGGAGACGCCGTGCTAATATAGTGGTTTGATCATTACTGACCACTGAGAAAAACATGACTGCTGTTTCTTTACCTGACTTCACTCACATTGAGATCGCCCATTTCGTCGATCGCTTGAGCACACTTTTATCTGAAAACACTCAAAAAATAGCAACGTTGTTGCAGGATAATAAACTGTTTACGTGGGACAACTTAATGAGTCCTCTCGATGACATGAGTGATGAGCTGGAACGCATTTGGTCTCCCATCTCCCACTTACATGCAGTCATCAATTCGCCTGTTTTGCGCGAATGTTATGAGGCTTGTTTGCCTTTATTGTCCGCGTATGAAACCGCGATGGGCCATAATCATGCCTTGTATGCAGCCGTTAAATCGATTGATACACACACCCTTGATCACACGCAATGTAAAATCATTGAGGACACAATACGTGGTTTTGCATTATCGGGTATTGCCTTGTCTGACGAAAATAAACAACGCTTTGAAGCTATTTCAGCACGCCTGTCTGACTTATCCAATCAATTTGAAAACAATGTTTTGGATTCGGTGCATGATTATCAATTACATATTACTGATGCCAATCGATTGGCAGGCCTCCCGGAGCATGCGTTGCATAATGCCCAGGAGCTGGCGAAAGAAAAAGGCTTGTCAGGTTGGCTGCTGACATTAGAGTTTCCTTGTTATCTAGCGGTAGTCACTTATGCTGAAGACAGGGCTTTACGAGAAGAGCTCTACAAGGCGTTTGTAACTCGAGCCTCCGATCAAGGCCCAACGAAAGGTAAATTTGATAACAGTCCGGTGATGAATGAAATGTTAGCTCTGCGGCATGAAAAAGCCAATCTCCTGGGTTTTGCCAATTATGCTGAGTTATCTTTAGCGACCAAAATGGCGGATTCAACGCAAGATGTGCTGAACTTTTTAGTTGATTTAACTCTACGAGCTCATGCTCAGGCTGAAGAGGAGTTTAGTAGTCTACAAGCGTTTGCCCGTGATTCTTATGGGTATGCTGAACTGGCGCCATGGGATATAGCATGGATGTCTGAGAAAAAGATGCAGGCTCATTATGCTATTTCACAAGAAGAGTTACGTCCTTATTTCCCCTTGCATAAAGTCATGGAAGGGATGTTCAGTATAATTAACACATTGTATGGTATGCGATTGCAGAAAATTGACGGCGTAGACACATGGCATCCTGATGTGACTTGTTATCAAGTGATGGATGAAGACAATACGCCTCGTGGTTACGTTTACGTTGATTTGTTTGCCCGTCCTCATAAAAGAGGTGGCGCTTGGATGGATTCGTGCCAAAGCAGACGAAAGCTTGCTGATGGCTTTATACAATCACCCATAGCAACCGTGACGTGTAATTTTGCAAAAGCAGTAGGCACAAAGCCTGCTACATTATCACATGATGAAGTGCAAACCCTATTTCATGAGTTTGGCCATGCGCTACACCATGTGTTAACTCAAGTGGATTATTTAGACGCATCAGGCATTAATGGGGTTGAATGGGATGCGGTCGAATTACCCAGCCAGTTTTTCGAAAACTGGTGCTGGGATGCACATGCCATGCAATTACTCACCGAGCATGAAGAAACAGGAGAGTCGCTGCCAGAGGCTTTGTTTAATAAACTGCTTGCAGCGAAACACTTTCAATCTGCGATGGCCATGATGAGGCAGCTGGAATTCTCATTGTTTGATTTCAAAATTCATCAAGAATATAACGCTGAACTACCGAATTTTATTGCCACGATCTTGGCTGATGTTCGAAAAGAAACGACTGTAGTCCCTATCGACCCGTGCAATCGGTTTCAACACAGTTTCAGTCACATCTTCGGTGGTGGTTATGCAGCAGGGTACTACAGTTACAAATGGGCTGAGGTCCTGTCTAGCGATGCGTTTGCACGCTTTGAAGAAGAAGGAGTGTTTAATCCTGAAACAGGGCGTGATTTTCTGCATTGTATCCTTGAAGTGGGTGGCTCACGAAAAGCGGCTGAAGCTTATGTTGCCTTTCGCGGAAGAATGGCAACAGTTGATGCGCTACTGAAGCAAAATGGAATTAATGCATGACGACATTATTTGATATCCCTGTTACAACCATTGACGGCCAAGTCACCACACTCAAGCCTTATGCAGGCCGAGTGCTCTTGGTGGTCAATGTGGCTAGTCGTTGTGGATTCACGCCTCAGTATAAAGAATTGGAAGGGCTGTACAGGGAGTATGAACCACGCGGACTCACGGTTCTAGGTTTTCCCTGCGATCAGTTTTTTCACCAAGAACCGGGTAGTAATGCAGAAATCAAAGCATTGGTTGATAGTTGTTTTCGTGTGACGTTTCCCATGTTTGCAAAAATTGACGTCAATGGCCCACATCGCGCACCTTTGTATGCGTATTTGGCTCAACACATTGAAAAAAAACCATTAAAATTTATTCCATGGAATTTTTCAAAAGTGTTGGTCGATACGAATGGTCGTGTGTTAAGACGCTATTTGCCAACTACTTCGTTTAAATCCATTAAAAAAGACTTAGATAAATTGCTTTACAATCTTTAAGCATTTTATGTTATAATTAAACTGTACAAATAGGGGGCGACCTGGTTTCGACGTGGGTTGCGAAACCTGAAGTGCATGCCGAGAATGAGAACTCTCGTAAAACGACTCAACTAAACACAAATGCAAACGATGAAAACTTTGCTGGAGAAGCTATCGCTGCGTAAGCGGTGAAAGCCAACCACACCGTGCGCTGCCATAAAACCAGCGCCCCGTTGCCCACACCTGCTTATAGGCAGTGGAACCATCGGTCATAGGAGATAAGCTAGTGGTCTGAAACGTCCCGTGTCAGATTGCGAAACTCAGGGAATCGTCGTGTACCATCCTGCCTGTCGGAGGGGCCACGATTAAACTCAAATGACCCGGCTATGCATGTAGAGCTGACGGCAGAGGATTTGCGGACGCGG
>CANJSM010000043.1 GCA_947477015.1 Legionellaceae bacterium | reverse complement strand
ACGATATTGCATGTGGTTTGGACTTGTATAAAATCTCCTTGAGCGCACAGGTTAGATCTAATAACTGTATTTCGACAAGGATTTTTTCTGCAACTGTGGATTTTAATACGTTATTGTTGGGCCAAGGCTCAACCTACGGCAGATTGATCAAATTTTAATGCGACAGCCGTGCGCTTGGGCCCGTATTAGACCGGTTTTTTGTCCAAAGTCCAGTACAATATTTTATTGGGTGTTTTTTGTTTCCATAGGATCGTTATGAACCAACAACCAATTTAAATCAACTCGTAAACAAATGCTGCCTCGCACTTGAGTTAATGCGTATTTTCAACTTCCATCCCCCTTCCTCAAGCTGTATTTCATTTAACACAGCGCCTAATTCATACAGTTGAGAACGCAGCTTGGCCTCATCAACACCTAGCAGAATATCTTCGTCTATAACATCGCCATACAATTGAGTAATGACAGCCTCACGAAGCAAGTCAAGGCCTGCTCCTGTTTTGGACGAAACCCACACTTTGCATGTCTTATCATCATGATCGATCTTAGCAGGCCAACCTTCTTCTAAATCAATTTTGTTAAATACCTGTATCAGTTTCAATTCATCAACGCCAATTTCTTTTAATACTTTTTCAACAGCAATAACATTCTCTGGCCAATTTGCATCAGACACATCAATGACATGTAATAATAAATCTGCGTCTTTTGTTTCTTCTAATGTCGCATGAAATGCTTCGATTAAGTTATGAGGCAGATCTCGAATAAACCCAACTGTATCGGCCAATATGACCGGCGATGAGCCGGGTAAATCTAACTTTCTAGTGGTCGGATCGAGTGTTGCGAACAATTTATCTGCTGCATAAATTTCAGCACCAGTTAACGCATTAAATAACGAAGATTTGCCAGCGTTGGTGTACCCAACTAAGGACACCGTTGGCATGGCAGCTTTTAGTCTTGCGCGTCGATTTTGATCGCGACTACTTCTTACTTTATCTAAACGCTTATTAATGAGTCTAATGCGGTCCCGAAGCAGGCGTCTATCGGTTTCCAATTGTGTTTCACCAGGCCCTCGCAAACCTATCCCGCCCTTCTGGCGCTCTAAATGAGTCCATCCTCGTATGAGTCTTGTTGACAAATGTTTTAATTGTGCCATCTCAACTTGCAGTTTGCCTTCAAACGTTCGCGCACGTTGTGCAAAAATATCAAGAATCAAACCGCTTCGATCCAGTACCCGACATTCTAGCAGTCGTTCTAAATTCCGTTCTTGAGAAGGAGATAGAGCGTGGTTTACGAGCACTATCTCCGCACCCACAGCAAGAACTTGTTCGCGAATTTCTTCAGCTTTTCCAAGACCGACGTAATATTTAGCCTCAGGAGCAATGCGCGTGCTAAGAACACATCCAAGCACTTCCGCACCAGCTGACGTAGCCAACTCACTGAATTCTGCTAAGGCTTTGTCAGCAGCAATTCCAGGGAGAGCGAGCTGCACCAAAATAGCCCTCTCTCCGCCTTCTGGACGATCGATCAAGATGATACTCCAAAAAAATCAATGTATTATATTAATTTATATAGTAACGCAATTCTGCCCCAACCAAATTATACGACGGCGCAATCTGCTGAATATCAATGGATGTCAAAGCAGGATTAGCACCATTGATTTGAAAACTTTGATATTGCAAGTGTTGATACTTGATACCAACAACTATGTTAGATTTCACTTGATAATTTAAGCCTGCGCCTAAGCTAAAACCTATCTGATCATTATAATTATTAAATTCTGTCAGACCAGTTGATGAAGCATAGGGGATGCTCTTATTTGTAAAACGTGCATAATGCGCGCCTAATATTCCATATGCGCTTATTTTTTGGATGAGGTTGAGTTTTGGCATAAAATCATATCCAAAATCTACGTTTTGACTATGACTCCAATTGCTAGATCCGACTGCAAACTTGTCTGCTCCACCAAGTTTTGCAATCGAGATTTGATGATCAAAGGCTAAACTCCCTAGCTGAGCACTGGCACCTAAACCGAGTTGACCATAACCATTAGTGTTTGTGTCATTAAAACTTTGTTGCGTACTTAATATACCTGAGTCATAACTAGTATAGTTTGATCTATAATTCGCGCCGTAATAGCCTCCTGAAACGGCCACATAAGTGGAATTAGTCTCTGAACTAACATCCCCCATTCCTCCAGAAAAAACTGGGCAAGCAACAACAGACAGAATCACAGCAATTGACGTTTTCATGTATAAATTCCTTTTTAAACTCAGATTGAAGTGTCTGATTGTAACTTGACTTTAGTCGTTTTTAAAGTGATTCATTCTAATGCTACACGGCTGTCGCATTAAAATTTGATCAATCTGCTGTAGGTTGGGCCTTGGCCCAACAAATTCTGCATTCGTGCTCCATCGTGTTGGGCCAAGGCCCAACCTACCGATTGATAAATAAATCGAGCTTCGCGTTAATTACACACAGTAAAGGCGCCTTAATCAATAATTTTAGCAAGACCCTTTCCAGCTGAAGAACCTAGATCTTCAGATTGAATGGGTATATAGCTCACGTGCCTTAATTCGCTTCCCACCCAACGCATGATCAATCGCACGCCGCATGATCCACTTGGCCGCTTTTAATACCATTGGATCATCGAGTTCATTATTGGCTAAAGCAAGAATAGACTGACCAGATAACCCTTTGGTTGCCAACACCATTCCTTCGCCAGCAATAAAATCATAAAAGCAGTCTTTTAGAATGGGTTGATGTGTTGCTGCTTCATGGGTCAATGAAAATTCATATCCTGCGGATGAGAGAAAATACCACTCAAATCGTCTCAGTATTTTTTCAATATCCTGACGTGACACAGCCTGCGTTAATGCTTGCATCGTTTGTGTATATGCATCATACAAAGAAGGACTGGGATCATGTTGATACAATCCATGATAGATTAGCTCATTGAGATACAATCCGGAAAACAAGGCGTCACCGGTTAAAACGAGGGACGGAGAAATCACGTCTAATTGGCGAAGATAGTGCCATTCACCACGTGTATCAATGGATAACCACAGAGGGGTGAATGGTTGAAGAAGAGATTGTTTTTTAGGGGCTCTTCCCCCTTTGCTTAAAGCATTAAACAGGCCTTTTTCACGCGTGAAGAATGTAACACGAGCGCTGGTATCGCCTGACCAGCGCTTATGGAGAACAAAGCCTTGCAGGCCGTCAGTGATCATAACCTAATTGCTTCAAGGCTCGTTCATCATCAGACCAACCTGACTTTACTTTACACCAGCATTGCAAAAAGACTTTTTTACCTAACAAACCTTCCATATCGACTCTAGCACTACTCGCCATTTCTTTAAGCTTACTTCCCTTGTCGCCAATAATCATGCGCTTATGATTGTCTCTGTCACAGAGAATACGAGCATGAATACGCACGAGAGTCCCCTCATCTTTAAAGGACTCAATTTCGACCGTTGTTGAGTAAGGCAGTTCTTGACCACACATACGGAAAATTTTCTCACGCAGTAATTCAGAACATAAAAAGCGAATTGGTCTGTCGGTAAATTGTTCTTCACCGTACATATGCGGGCCTTCAGGTAAAACGGCTTTTAGCGCATTTTGCAGTTCATCAACCTGAACCCCTGTTTTAGCTGAAATCGGGATAATTGCAGTAAACGCATGGCGTTGACTTATTGCTTCAATCCAAGGCAACATTTGCATTTTATCGACTATTTTATCTACTTTGTTCACTACTAAAAAGCAAGGCACATTGATGTTCTTAAGCAAACCTAAAACATACTCATCTTCGTCTTGCCAATGCGTGCCATCGACTAAAAAAGCGACAGCGTCAACATCACGTAAGGTACTAATGGCTGTTTTATTCATCATACGATTCATGACTTTTTTGGAGCCTTGGTGAATTCCTGGCGTGTCAACATAGACAAACTGATATTCATCTTCTGTGCGAATACCAATAATACTGTGCCTTGTTGTTTGCGGCTTACGAGACGTGATACTTAGTTTTTGTTGTAATATTCGATTGAGCAACGTAGATTTGCCCACATTTGGACGCCCAACAAGGGCAATATAACCACAATGGCTTGTCATTGACTTTATTTCCTGTTTATTTTTGTGCCATTTTAACCAATCAGTCAGTGAATTACCAGTGATACTTTGTTTGCTACCAGCATTATGTGATAATAATCTCATGATACAAACACTCAGCTCCTTTCGATTCATTGATCTATTCGCTGGCATCGGTGGCTTTCGTAAAGCCTTTGATACCATTGGTGGTCAGTGCGTATTCACCAGTGAGTGGAATAAATTCTCGCGACTCACATACTCTGCAAATTATCAGTCTACTCACGAGATTGCCGGTGATATTACTCAAATCGATGCTCATGAAATACCAAACCATGATGTGCTAGTAGCGGGCTTTCCCTGTCAGCCGTTTAGTCTTGCGGGCGTTAGTAAAAAAAACAGCCTAGGTCGTTTACATGGCTTTGCTTGCGAAACACAAGGCACCCTTTTTTTTGACGTCGCACGTGTGATTGCGCATCATCGACCTAGAGCCTTTCTACTTGAAAATGTAAAAAATCTTCTCAATCATGACAAAGGTAAAACATTCTCAATTATCTATAAGGTTCTTACCGAAGACTTAGGTTATAATGTGGATTGGACTATTTTAGATGCTAAACCGTGGGTTCCACAGCATCGCGAGCGAATGTTTATGGTTGGATTTTGTAATAAAACTAATTTTTCATTCGACACGATTCAAAAACCACTTCCCTACTCCTGGCCTTGCTTGGCTAGTATTCTTCATCCTGAAGATGGAACAGAGTCAGAAGAATCACGATTTACGTTCGGAATAAATGGGCAGGTTTCAGATAAATATACCTTGTCAGATAAATTATGGGCCTATCTTCAAGCTTATGCAGCCAAGCACAAAGCCCAAGGAAATGGTTTTCGTTATGGTTTAAACTCCCCAAATCAGATCGCTAGAACTTTATCAGCTCGCTATTACAAAGATGGTTCTGAAATATTAATTCATCAACCAACCAAGATAAATCCACGTCGCCTAACACCTCGAGAATGTTCAAGGCTTATGGGTTTTGATAAACCTGGCGAAAGTAGCTTTAAAATTCCGGTTTCAGATACACAAGCCTATCGACAATTTGGTAATGCAGTAGTCGTGCCCGTCGTTGAAGCCATTGCTCGACATATGCAGCCTTATTTATCATGAGATCGATATCAACAGGAGCTCAGACGAGGAGACTATTTTATCATGGGGTGGGGTTTTCACTGATTGAATTACTCATTGTCTTGGCTATTTCAGGGATTTTGGCATCCATAGCCTACCCAAGTTACCGAAATTACATCCTTCGTGCGCACCGCATTGACGGCCAGTCGGCTTTACTGGATTTGGCTTGTCGCATGGAAACCTATTCTTCCCTTCACGGTACCTGGCGAACCGCCACCATCGCCACAGGACAACCAACTGACGTGCTGAGCCAGCACCAATCACCAGAGGGTTGGTATGTTTTGTCGCTACTTAACGTTACAGATACCACCTACACTTTACAAGCCACACCCAAAAACAACCAGGATCCCCTTTGCCAATCCTTGACGCTCACGAACTTAGGCGCCAAGGGCATAACGGGCACGGGGATAATGGACGTCTCTCAATGTTGGTGATGATGCATTTAAATGGATCAACTGAGTATGAATTTCCACTTCAAAATAACGTCTAAACATCTGAAACGTATCAATTTCAGGCCATTGATCAGCGTCGGTGCACATGCGTAACATTTCCGCTTTAAATATAGGTCTGTAATATTTTTGAATAAATGGCTTAATGTCTGAGAGATGCTCGAAATTTTTAACCAACACCGTGGCATTTTCCCTAATATGGGCCAAATTCATGCATTCAAATACTTCTGGGGGTTCTGCTTGTTGTGCCATCAATGTTGACTTGATCCATTTTAACAACACTGATCTCGGTTTAACGCACAGCAGCTGATGACCTTGATGTATAGAGGGCTCCATGACGACAATTTGAGAGTGCAACTCAAATTTAAAACACATCAAGAAATCAAGAAAACTACCCTCAAAATGATCGCATGCGTTCTCACCCAATAATCGGCATATTTCGTGTCTAAACATGGCAGGGAAATGACGCTCAACTTCATCCAAAGTCGCTTCATCGCTATCACATTTTGCTATGGTATAAGCAGTATGATTAGTTTTCAACGTGCGGAAATCTGGTAAATCAATATCTGGCTGTTGGGCTGCAAGAAATGTTAAAAATGACGGCGTCGTTTTTAATATAATTACATCTGATTCTATGTGATGCATAAGGCTCTCCTTAATTAACTCATCCTGAGTACAACTTACAAAGAGACATCAATCTTTTCCCCTGTGTTTTTATCGGGGGACAACCAGATTACCACTTAATCAAAATGGATTGCAATACATCCATCAAATATTTTTTTGTGCTAACTAGGTCGAATATAATCCACCCATATAAATCAAATGCATAGGAACATATTATTTCACATGATCCAAAAATGAAAAACAATTTGAGTTGGTACAAAACATAAGAGTAGAATATTCCACACGTTAAAACAGATAAGCACACGATGTCCAAACATGACCAATCATTCACTGAAACATTACTAACCTGGTACGAGGAGCACGGTCGAAAGGATTTGCCTTGGCAGCACCCTCGCAGCGCATATCGGGTTTGGATTTCGGAAATCATGTTGCAACAGACCCAAGTCAAAACAGTCATCTCATATTTTTTAAATTTTATGAGCCACTTTCCAGATGTGAAAACACTGGCTTTAGCCTCTGAAGATCAAGTATTAGCGCTTTGGTCAGGCCTGGGTTATTACAGTCGAGCGCGAAATTTACATCAGGCCGCTAAAATAATTCACAAAGAATTGAGCGGGGTATTTCCCTCAGAGATAGATGCCTTAATTGCTCTACCAGGAATCGGTGCCTCAACTGCTGCAGCCATTGCTTCTTTGGCATTTAATCAACCCACTGCAATTCTAGATGGCAATGTTCAGCGTGTTTTAAGTCGATATTTTCTAATACCAGGACTTCCTTCTGTATCAGCTGTGAAAAAAGTGTTTTGGGAGAGAGCTAATCAATGCATGTCTCAGGAGCGATGTGCCGATTATAGTCAAGCGATCATGGACATGGGGGCAACGTGTTGCACACCCAGAAAACCAGACTGTCTCTCTTGCCCGTTACGATTTAATTGCGAAGCATTAAAGCATGGCGTAGTTGATGATTATCCCAACAAAAAACCTAAAAAAATATTACCAACCCAAAAACAACAATTTTTACTACTTCACAATGAAGAGAACCGTATTTACCTTGAAAAACGTCCACCTATCGGTTTATGGGGAGGGTTGTGGTGCCTGCCGAGTATTAATCCTGATCAATGCCCTGCTTCTTATATTCGCGCAGCCTATCAACTCTCTTCCTATGATGCACGTGAACTCATGCGAATCAAGCATTCATTTAGTCATTATCATTTACATATTAATGCCTTGTCTTTGAAGTGCTCGACAGAAAACACTCAGATTGCGGAATGTTCTGGGCGCTGGTTTAGCAAGGGTGAACTAAGTGGGTTAGGTCTGGCGAAGCCAGTTAGCATGATAATTAAACGTTTTTTTCTAGGACAGTGAGCATCGCGCGTTCACTCGTCTATTTGAACACATTAAAACTAGCACGTATTTCACAGCGACGTGCTAGTTTATGTATGCTTCACCTAACGGTACGTTTTTTTCCCAAAATCTTAACTGCTTGCTGGGCATCTGCTTGTCCTGCGTTAGCAGCGCGGGTGATCCAGTACCAAGCTTGCTTGCGATCTTCAACCACACCTTGGCCGTAATAATACATATAACCAATAGCATATTCCGCATCCGCTTGGCCTTTTTCAGCCTCAGGCTTTAAACGGATAAATGCCTGTCGGTAATCTTGGACTTGAAAACTTTTAATGCCTTCACGCAGATTTAAGCGACTTGTAGCACAGCCCGTCAACAGGCTTACCAATATAACAACTAATAAACTATTACGCATAAATATTATCCTTCACTATAACGGTTTTGCGGGTGGTTGGAAGATTAATTCATTTTTAGGCAAACTTAAACTCTCTAGCTCTCCATGTCGCTCTACAAATATGCCATCTTTGGTAATTCGTTTGATGACCGTTCCCTGCGGCAATACATCGCCAACACGATAAATCTGATCGCCGCCACTAAGCGTATCAATAATGACTTCAGAATCTTCATCATGCGCAGCTAGCATGATACCGACTACTTTATACGTTAAAAGAGATTTTTTTACATCATCAACGCTGATCATTATTGGCGTGTATTTTCCAAAAAATAATGCACTTAAACCAGTATTTGAGAGAGAATCATTTTTTTTTGCTGGAGCTACAACAGGTTTTTTTTCGCTGTTTTTGGTTGATTTGTTTATATCAGAAATAGTCAGGTAGGTGGAGATCATTTGCCAAGCAATCAAAACGCCGAAGAAAAGACATAAGGCTCGCAGGACAATCGGTCGAGATAGATTTTGACAAGATGTTAAAATAACGTTATAAGTCACTTTTTTGAATCACCGGGTTCATTTATGAAGCACAAAAAAACTATTTTTTTTATTGTACTGCTTTTAACTTGTTTTCAACAAGCAACGGCTAACAACACAACACACATCGATGACTTGATGGAACAAGAGATCTTACATCATATTAACACATACCGCATTACCCACGGCATGTCGATATTGAAGATGAACCATCTTATAACAAAAGAAGCAACCATTCATAGTCAAGAAATGGCGCAACACAAACTACCCTTTGGTCATCTCAAGTATGAGCAACGAATGGGTAGATTATTTAAGACCATCGCGCATGCAAATGCCGGCGCTGAAAATGTGGCGTTCAACTATAAAAACGCCAAAATTGTGGTGCAAGAGTGGCTTAAAAGCCCTGGGCACCGCCAAAACATTAGAGGCAATTACAACTTAACTGGTATAGGCATAGCCCGTGATGAACGAGGCAGAATTTACTATACTCAGATGTTTGTTCGCGCATAGTTAAAGGGCTACTGGAGCTGTCGAGACTTGTTCTACCCCCATTGCACAAGTTGACGAAGCTCTTGGCGCATTAAAAATACATAAACGACTCAAGCCGATTGAAGCAGCATTGGAAACACTCCTAATCTGTTGTACGGGCACAACTTGAGTTGTCGCTATTACCTTTTGTTCTAATTGTTTGCAATACATTAGTAGAGCTGAAAACTCATCCAACAAACTAGCTTTTTCTTCCCTCAGCTGACTGTTAACACTCAATTGCAGGGCATGGTCCTGTTTTAATTGTTCATGTTCTATTGAAAGCTTATCGTATGCATCTACCAATACTTGATTTTCGCTAGGTGCAACCTGCCCTGTTTGTTCGCCTGCTGATGGTTTGCTAACAAGGCCGAACACTGTCTTTTGTTTCGCAATCAAGTGATCTATTTTTGCCATATATTGTCTTGCTTCAGTGCCAAAAGGCTCCAAAACTAACGATGTCAGATGCGCTGCAAGTTTAGAACGCGACATCGAAAAACCTGACATGGATACCGTTTTATCACTATAAACAATGGGCACAGCTTTTAAATGATATGTTTGATTGAGGCATTGCATATGCGCAAAAAATTGGACTAACGAATCATTCAGTTTATCAAACAAAGCTACTGCATCAACTGGTACTTCATCTGTAACAGTCACCTGATTGAGCAGCAGAATCAGGTCCATAATATACTGAAGGACGGGCAAACGTGTAGGATTTTGATAAGTAGCTTCATGAATTAGGCGTTTAAGATCTGCTTCAAGATCACTAGGGCTATGTAAAAACGCCGGCTCAATATCTTGCGATTGAATATTTTCCCAGTCATTATCAAACTGAGGGTTATTAGCGACACTACTTTCATCATCAAGACCAGTGGTTTTACATAGATCTTGGTGATAATAGAACAGCACTGTGATTAATGCGCTCTTTAACTCGTCTAAGTTATTCATACTCTCCCCGTGTATCCATGATAAATTCGAATAGAATGGCACCTAGAAAAGTAATTTGCAATTCTTTAACGAACGCAATAAATTCCTGATAAACTCGAGTTTTACCATTTTCCTAAAATAATGAACATAACCACATTGAGCGCTCAAGAAAAAAATTGGATATTGGAACAGCGCGTCACCAGGCTGTCGGATCAAAAAGAAACATTAATCTATCCAATGGGAGCAGAAAGATACTTATCCGCTGTGTTGTCTGGACATAAAAAAAATAGATATCAGATTCTAGATGACATTAAAGATAAAGACATTTTAGTCATCCCAGGGTATGGTAACAGTGCGTTTTTATTCGCACAATTTGGTGCTAAGTCAGTAACCGTTTATGATAAAGACCCTGTGACTATTGCTTGGATAAAAGCATTCAAAGCGTTTTTTTATTACAGAGGTACTGATCCATCAACTCCTTCAATAGGTGAGCTCTTAAGCGCATTAACTTGCTGGTATCCGCCTCTACTGAAACTGCCGTCACAAAGACTAGTCAATCGCTTTCATTGGATTTTGAATCCAAAGTTCTTAAGGCGCACCTACATTTTTTATATGATGTCACTGGCTCGGCAGGCGGTGCAATTAAATATTGGCAACCAATTTGAATTTGAAAAAAATATTTGTTTTTTTGCAGGTGAAATCGATCAAATAATAACAGACAATACCCATGCTTTTGATACAATTTTTGTACCTTATCTCTTAGGCGTTCATCATGGCATCGAACAAGAAAAAGAGATTGCTATGTTTATCACACAATTAACAACGCTCGCTCCTGTAGGGCGTATTTTGGTAACTCCGTCAAGAAATTGCAAAGAATTTCATCTTGCGGGACAACGTTATTTTACAACAACCCCCTACCCCAGTATTCAGGCTATTCCTGAATTAAAGAATTATCAGATTGAAGATGATAAGTATTGGTTGAGAACGCAAGGGTTGACTGTATTTGTTGGTGAAAAACAAAGATCTTAAGGTATAATGGGTATATAATACTCTAATTCATCTCAGGTCAGATTTTTTATGTTACGAATAACCGCCCTCATCTGTTTATTTTTATTGTCTTTCATGAGTCAAGCCAATCCACAATCAACACTGTATCAAGTGGATATGATTGTATTCGCGCATAAACAAGTCTCAAAGAACGACTCAAGTAATACCACACCAGTTCTTGTCTCAGATATGCGACAAGCTATTGAGTTAAAAAATACAGCAAGTAGCGCGCTCACGCCTTACCATACGTTACCCGCCAGCTCATCACAACTAAGTAGTGAGTACTGGGCCCTAACACGTAAAAGCAATTATCAAATCCTCGCCCATTACTCTTGGTTACAACCTGCAAACAATCAAAGACCGATCGCTTTTTCAGCGACTAACCGTAATGGCTGGAACCTTGAAGGAACAGTGAGAGTTCGCCGCAGCAATTATTATTTACTAGATACCGATTTAGTGTTTTCAACACCGGGCCAAAACCCGACCACGTTTTCATTCGCACAAAAACAACGACTGAAACCAGGTACGGTCTATTATCTAGATCACCCTCAAGCAGGCGTGTTGATTAAAGTCCATCAAGTCACCTAAGACGATACCCAAATGAATTTATCAATACCCGTTCGTATTTGGCTAGTTAGCGTCTTATTCGTTCTGTTTCAATTTTTTTTGCAGCTCTCGTCTGGCGTAGTTATTGGCGCCATCATGCATGACATGCATCTCTCAGCGCTGACTGCTGGTGCTTTAAGCGCGTCGTTCTATATTGTCTATACTGGCTTGCAAATACCCGTCGGCGTATTGTTTGACTGCAAAAATCCCCGCGTGCTGTTATCAGTCACCACCTTGTTATGTACGCTCGGTTGTTTTGCGTTTGCTTCAAGTTTTAGCTTAATCGGCCTCTTTGCCGGACGGACGCTCATTGGGATTGGATCCGCTTTTGCTTTTGTCGGCTTGTCACATTTGCTACGAGAGCATTTTCCATTACGTCAATTTTCATTCATGATAGGCTTGTCTGAAACCATCGGTTTACTGGCTACAGTCGTGGGAATTATTAGCTTGGGCTCTATGATTTCACATTGGGGTTGGCGAGGCTTTATCAATGGCGCAGGCGTTATGGGACTCATTATCTCTCTGCTCGCATGGATATATGTTCCTGGTCAACCTTCATCAAAAACACCTATCCAGCATTATCAGCAACAGGTATGGGCAATATTCAAGACTAAAAAACTATGGATTAACGGCGCATTTATTGGTCTAACATTTACGATAGTCACCGTTTTTGGTGCAATGTGGGCTTCTTCATTTATTCAAGTAAAGCTGAACTGTAACCCGAAAGAAGCGAGTTTTATCAACGCTATTTTCTTTCTAGGCACAGCGATAAGCTGCCCTTTATTTGGTTGGCTTGGAGCTCGACTGTCACGTCGAAAACCCCTTATTTTCGCCTCATCTCTTTCAACTACGTTACTGTTTTTAACGTTGATATACTGGCCAACACAAAGCCAATTGTTGGTCGGCAGTTTAATGTTCATGATAGGTCTTTGCTGCGGAGCATACATATTAACCTACCCTATTGCCAATGAACTCGCACCACCCGGCTCCCTGTCAAGCTGCACTGGTTTTATTAATACTTTAGCACTGGTTACAACCCCATTGCTCCAACCCTTTGTCGGTTTTCTGCTCGATTTATCAAGCACCACAGGCACTACGTACACATTGGAAAACTATCAAAATGCACTGATGGTTATTCCGGTCTCACTGGTTATAGCGTGTGGTTTGGCGTGTTACTTGCCGGAGAAAAACGAAACAAATCATAGTGATCTTTTAGCGAGTGAATGCTCGTAAGTTTTTCAAATGTCCCCTGCAGATGATTTAAAATACTGTCTGTTTCTGCTGACTTAATCACAATATAGTTATCAACATGATTCGACAACAACCCTCGCAATTCCATCAGATCTCGAGTGGCTAAGGCCTTGCCTGCGGAATAAAACCGTGCTGAATAATCTGTTTTGTAGGCCCAATATATCAATCGGCTCCCCACTGCAGGCATCTGATGCTTGAACGCCGTGACCATTCGATATTGAGATTTGGACACCCATTCGGGTTTGAATACAAATAAGGCCGAAACCAGGAGAAAAATAACGCCCGTGATCGCTGCAAATGAGGCTAACTTGTTTTCAACAGCTTGGTTTAGTGAACTGCGATGGGTTAATTCTGCAAATAATAGTGCAAACGCAGGTAAACTGGGAAACACATAAGGGTAAATAATATTACTAGAAAACGTGAAAAAGCCTAATGGAACTACCGTACACAGTATTAAATAACTGATCCATCCATCAGAATCTTTACATAAATCAGGTAATTTCTTTGCATGATGAATCAACCCTACGCATCCAATAATTGACCATGGAAAAATACCTATCAAGGCGTAAATCCAAATCATGCCTAAAGGCGCTGTGTGAGCAAAACCATACTTATCACCACCCCAGCCCGGGTCAAGAAATCGATGAAAATTTTCACCGACGATAAAATAATTGATGAAACCAGGCGTTCTCAATTCAGCCAAAGCATACCAAGGCAGTGCAATCAACAACATGAGCAATCCACCGGTGATCCACGGCAAGCGCTGCCACAGGGCTATCCATCGTGATTTATGCCGCAATACCCAGAAAAATATCGGCATGCCGGTTAGTACTAGAGCCACAGGTCCTTTGGCTAACAAGCCAAAACCTAAACCAATAAAAAACACATAACTCCAAGCTTTACTGTGATGAACCACAGCATGCCAAAAAGAAAACATACTCAATGTAGTACAAAAAATCAGAGCAGGATCGGTCATCACCGTGCCGGCATTGAGGAAAAAAAACAAACACCCAGACAGTACTAGCATAGCCATCATAGCAACATGTGATCCAGACCGTTTTTTAGCTAAATCCCAAACCAGCCAGAGTATGGCAAGAGAAAACAATAAACTCGGCATGCGTGCTGCAAACTCATTCACACCAAAGCATTTCATGAAGAAAGCAGAAGCCCATGTTGACAGTGGTGGTTTAGCCCAAAAGGGTTCACCATAAGCTTGCATGGGAGTCACCCAATTTCCGGTTTCAAGCATAATCCGTGCTATCTCGCCATAGCGCGCTTCGGTGGAGTCATTCAATGGGATACAATACATGGCTATAAGGCGGCTAATCAGCAAAAACAGTAAAACTATACAGCTGCGATTACGAAAACGTTCTCTGTCTGAATGCCTCATCAGACTCAACGGATCTGACTTGGATGTTAAGTGTTTACTGACTACCATAGGACTAAACCTCTTTACGTGTTAATTGACAAGAGTGACTAGCCAAGTCACTCAAATACTCATCGCTTATAAAATAATCCAATTCAGCATGACGGCTAGCATAAAGCGGATCGTGCATGTCATCTGAGAGGTTTCCCGGATGACACATAATCAGCCCCCCATCGAGACTATGCTTTAAAAACTGTTGGAAAAAACGACGATAATTTTTAGCTTGATTAAAATTATAAATGCCTGAAAAACTGGTGTTTGTTGGCAACTTCATTTGTGACAGGCGCTTTTGAAAAGCCAACCCACCCAACAGTGCTAGCAGTTGGCGTTTTGGAACACCATCTAGTGAGAATACATCAAGCCAACTTTGACTCGTTTTACGAATTGGCCTATCACTCATCCGACGAGCATACCCATCCAGCAACACCTCTCGAATCACCGGCAATTGATGAATATGTTGATGACCATCTATAAAATCAGGCCAAGCATTCATGGCTTGAGTATAAGCATCCAGCTGCGCTTGCAGTTCTGCCGCAACAATCTCTCGCTTCAAGCGTCGCAAACACGCTTGTCGCAACACCCAAGGCATTCCCGGAAACTGGGTGCCGTAATTATTTTTCCAGCTGGCGCTTAAAGGCTCACCATGGGTCAAATTAAAATGGAAACCAACGTAGAGATTAGACTGGATAGGATGCAATGCTTGAGACGATTCGCGCCAACAGATCGAATTCACCATACAACTGGTGGCACTAATGCGCCCTTTCTCTGCTAAGGACAAAATGCCCTCAGAGATAGCTGAGTTTTGCGCATAGTCATCTGCGCATACCGTGATGTTAATCGGCTTGATGAAATGAGTCATGCGAGATTTCATGTTTAATGTTGTATAAAGGACGATTTTTTGTTTCTATCAAGATACGGCCAATGTATTCTGAAATAATGGCAAGAAACAAAAATAAAATTGAAAACAACCCAGCAGTCAAAAAAATCACCGACGCGATCCCGTCTGCCAATTGCTGGTGGGAAAACAGTTTTTCTATCAGAATAAATCCCGCATACAACATCATCACAATACTGATCATCACGGAAAAACAAGACATGATGCGCAATGGGCGTGATGAAAATCCTACGATTGAATCGAGTGATAAAATAATGAGCTTACGAATATTATATTTGGTTTGTCCTGCAGCTCTTGGTGGGCAGTGGTAACTGATGCTCGCTGTTTGATAACCCAAGTAGGCAAACATCATGATCAAATGCCGGTTACTTTCTTTCATTTTACTCAATGAATCCACCACATTTCGACTCAGTAGACGAAAATTACCTGTATCCGATCGAAGATCAAACCCGGTCATTTCTCTGGATACACGATAAAACAAACGGGCTGTAATTTTTTTAAACCATGACTCATGCTCACGATTAATACGTGACGCACACACTACCTCAAAGCCTTCGCGGGCTTTTTTGACCATATCAGGAATCAATTCTGGCGGATGTTGTAAATCAGTGTCCATTAAAATCACATAATCACCCAACGCATGATCAAGCCCCGCAGTGGATGCAATTTCATGACCATAGTTGCGAGAAAACGAGATCAAGCGAATGTTTTTATTCGCTTTAATATAAGACATGCAACGAGACACCGTGTGATCGGTTGAGCCGTCATCAATCAAAATTAGCTCATAATTGGTAAAATGCTGACTTAAAACCGCGATCGTTTTTTCAAGATAAAGTTCAATAACCGCCTCTTCGTTATACATAGGGGCTATTACAGAAAGTTTGATATCCGTCATGATGGTGTGTTATCCATTATAATGAAGTGCTTATAGTACCATTAATCCAATGATGTGCTATAACTCGATGTTAGCCATTTTTAAATTTACCCGCAGAATAAACACAAAACCCACGGCTGTCGCATTTAAATGGTTGATTTTCCCTTCTCCCCAAGGGGAGAAGGTGCCCGACAGGGCGGATGAGGGCGTCATCAGGTGGCACGGTTTTGCAGGTTTATCTATTCGCTTTAATCAAAGACTGATAAACAACTCATGAACAAGGATGTCTCTGAATCATTTGAAACTTACTTTGGTGTATTAAAAGACCCAAGAGTTAAAAGTTGATGAAAAATCAAATGAGATAAAAGCCATTCCTAAATTATTAAACCTCTTGGATTTGAAGGGACAGATAGTCACCATTGAAGCAATGGGGACTCAGAAAGCAATCGCAAAACAAATTATAGTGCAAGAAGGTGATGATGTGTTGGCACTCAAAGGAAATCAGGGATCGTTGAATGATGACGTTCGATTATTGTTGGAAACCGAGATCAAAAAAAACACATCAACTGTTATTGAGGATCGTTATGAAGAATGTATGAAAGATCGAGCACGCTCTTTAAGGCAAGACATGACGGATGCAGAAAATCGCATGTGGTATTTTTTGCGCAACAGGCGGCTCAATGGATATAAATTTGTTCGAGAATATGTGATTGGATGTT
>CANJSM010000042.1 GCA_947477015.1 Legionellaceae bacterium | reverse complement strand
AAAGGTAGAAAGCTTCATGATCTGTCCCTGAAAAGATGCTATTAAGCACACTGTATCATGAAATTTAACAGGCGAGGTGGATGCTTTATTTCAGACCACAAATGCGTCGTATCACGCATACCTCAACATCCTGATCTGCTCGGCTAACTGATCATATCCCGCTTCAACGTTAACGTAGCGGTTTCTCGATAGGTATACCGACAAAGAACCGTCGTCTACTACATCTGTTGCTTGCCAAACGCTATTAAAATTCAATTGTCTGAATCGCGTGTAGTCGTGCTGATTGGTTGCTAGGTAAAAATTTCTATAAAAATGTCGTTTGTTTATATTTATCGCCTGCGCATCGCGCGCTAAATCATGACCGCGGAAATAGTTTTTCAACGAATAGGTTGAGTTATTATGGACTGCTATGATTTTTCCCTGTGGCAATAACGAGGTGATTTTAGTTGCTAATTTTTTTACTTCTTGATGTGCAACACGAGAATAGGAACCAAACTCAGTCAGTGTTTTCTTGATGCCTCTATCGGTGTAAATACGGTTTGGATCAAATTCGTAGCGACGTTTTCCAACATGAAAAACAACATTACGCCCTCCTCCTGGATGAACCAAGGTCAGTACACTCCCCCCCTTGGCTTTAACGACCGCACGAGCAGCTTTTAAGGCTGTCGTTTCATTTTGATGCACATGCACAAAGGCCTTTCCATAACCATGATGCTGTTGCTTTATTATCACCGTTGTATCCCCTACTTGAAGGGCATATTGGGCTGCGTTCGCCATGGATAGACAAGAAAAAAATAAAAAGATTCCGCGTATCATGAGAAAAATCCCCCATCTAGGATTAATTTTGCCCATTTTAGTGTAATTCCACTCGGTTCGCAATACGAGTTCAATTTTAAACGGATATACGTTATAATCGCTTCTAACGTTTGCAAGGTGCGATACCATGGGTAGCATATTCAACATGTTTGGTCCTTCTCCAATTCGACCCATCGAACAACATATGCATAAAGCATACATGTGTGCGAAACAATTGGATCCTTTTTTTGAGGCAGTGCTTGATCAAGACTGGCCGGCAGCAACGACTATAAAAAATAAAATTGTTGATCTTGAAACTGAAGCCGATTTAATCAAGCGTGAGCTGCGACTTCACTTACCTGCGGGTTTATTTTTACCCGTTTCTCGAATTGATTTACTTGAATTACTCAGCGCCCAAGACCGTATTGCCAACAAAGCAGAAGACATAGCGGGCTTGGTGGTAGGCAGAACCATGCAAATCCCCGCTGAACTATCTAGCGTATTCATACCTTTTTTGCATCGATGCCTTGATGCCGCAAAACAGGCCTGCAAAGCGATTAACGAGTTAGATGAATTGCTTGAAACTGGTTTTCGAGGCAGCGAAGTCAACATTGTTAAAGAAATGATTGTCACGCTGGATGAAATCGAACAAGACAGCGACGAAAAACTGGCTGACCTTAGACACCGTATTTTTAAGCTGGAAAAGGATTTAACAGCGGTTGAAATTGTATTTCTCTACAAACTGGTCCAATGGATTGGCGACTTGGCCGATCACGCACAAACCGTGGGTGATCGTCTACAAATTCTTATTGCCCGGTAATATACTCCTATGGATCACTCAACTTTATATATCGTTCTTGCTATCAGTTTATGCTTTATGATGACTTGGGGCGTTGGCGCCAACGACTTGGCCAATGTCATGAGCACCACCATGGGTTCCAAAGCCGTTACCGTTCGACAAGCCATGATCATTGCCGTGATATTCGAATTTGCAGGTGCTTTTTTAGGCGGTGCCGGTGTCACAGAAACCATGCGCGATGGCATCATTAATACAAGCTTGCTGGTCGATCAGCCGACCATCCTCATTGAGGGTATGCTAGGCGTTTTATTAGCGTGTACGTTTTGGATGAATTTTGCCAGCTATCTCGGTGTCCCGGTATCCATCACCAATGCCCTTGTTGGCTCGATGGTTGGTTTTGGCAGCGTAGTGTTAGGCCATGATGCTGTGCATTGGAACCAAGTGTCGCACATTGCCATCGGCTGGGTAACCTCCCCCTTAATCGCTGGCATCACAGGGTACGTGCTGTTTCTTAGCATACAACAAAGTATTTTTGTTAAAAGTGACCCATTGGAACGCGCTAAACTCTATGTTCCCATTTATCTTTTTTTAGTTGGCTGCATTTTATCGTTTATTACTGTATTTAAAGGCTTAAATCATTTTAATATCCATTTAAATCTCAAACAAAACTTAGCCGTGACATTGGCCACCAGCATCACCTTAACGGTGATTGGTGTAATTATCATCAAACGAATTCCTGAACCTGCACACATAAGACGTCGTGAGCGCTTCCTTCAGGTCGAAAAATATTTTGCCGTACTCATGGCCATGACGGCTTGCGCCATGGTTTTTGCACATGGCTCAAATGATGTAGCACTCGCAGTAGGCCCATTAAGTATTGTTCATAGTCTGGTGTTACATTCAAATCAAGCGCTAAACGCCACCAACTACCCTTCGTGGATTATTTTATTCGGCTGCATTGGCGTTATCAGTGGCTTATTGATGTATGGCCGAAAAGTCATCGCTACAGTCGGTAGCTCAATCACAGCCCTCACTCCCAGTCGTGCATTTGCTGCAACACTAGCCGCAGCAACAACGGTGGTCGTGGCGACGAGTCTTGGCATCCCTGTTTCAGCAACACAAACGCTAGTAGGCGCGGTTTTAGGCGTTGGTTTGGCCCGAGGTATTGGGGCATTGAATCTCATTGTCATACGTAATATTTTTACCTCGTGGATTTTGACGTTGCCGGCCGCATCCTTACTGACTATTTTGTCTTATAAGATACTGCATGCAGTGTTAGGTTAATAATTCCTTAAGTATTTTTGTATATAATTTCATCTCATTGAGTTTAATTTGATCGAGATAAGGACATATACATGACTAATTATTTAAGCATTATTGCCTTAAGTATCATGACATTAGCCACACCAAAGGCATATGCACAACAAGTGAATTTGCAACTAGCACCCAATGGCTCGAAAGTAATGACTAATCATTTTTCGTGGACACTGAGCGCCCATTGCGTGATTAAAACCAATGCAAAACATAAAATTCGTTTCAGCGTGCAAGACAACACATGCGTCGTCAATGGTAAAAATTTAGCTGTGGGTCAAGCGACATCGATGGTTGTACAAAATGAAGACTCGATATCAGTGAGTGCTGCGCCTGGTACTCAAGTTACGCTTCAAAATCTGGGTACGGATCCTGTGCAAGCGACTTGCTCTACTTAAGTCCTTATTATACTGAGAGAATTGATGCAAAAAAAAATTGCGCTCCTGCTAGTCACCCTTTCCGCTATCTTTTGGGGAACTAATTTTAATATTGGAAAGACCGTGATTGAACATATTTCCCCCTTAGGGAGCGCTGCAATTAGATTTTTAATTGCCTCCATCTTTATTATCCCCTTACTGATGTGTCTTGAGTCAAAAGCTACGATAAAAGGCACCATCAAACGAAATGCTTGGATTTATCTACTCTTGGGCGTGGTTGGGGTTGCCGGGTTCAATGGTCTACTGTTTGTGGGCTTGAAGTATACCTCAGCCATTAATGGCGCACTCATTATGGCGAGCAATCCCTTAGTGACACTTGTCTTATCTAGTTTTTTTCTTAAAAGCTCAATTAACATCCAACAACGCATTGGCTCATTGTTAAGTTTGGCGGGTGTTATTACCGTCATTACACAAGGCTCATTGGATGTATTGCTTCACTTAAAAATAGCCTCCGGTGACTGGATCATCATGGCCGCCAACATTTGCTGGGCTGCCTATGGTGTATTGGGTAAGCGCTACTTAAAAGATAGCAAGCCCATCATCACCACCGCGGTGACCATGTGTATTGGTGCAATTACTTTAATGCTCCTTGCAAGCATCGATATCAACTTGCCTCAGTTATTGAATCAAGCCCCGAAAATTTATCTGTCACTGGTTTACATGGCTATCTTTGGCTCGGTGTTAGCCTACTTATTTTGGAATTACGGCATTGCTCACCTAGGTGCAGGAAACACCTCGATATTTTTTAATTTAGTCCCAGTGGTCACCGTGCTGACTGCCTCCATTTTAGGCCAACCAATTGTGCCAGTGCAACTTATCGGCGGTCTGATTGTCATCTCAGGCGTGTTATTATCAACCAACATGATTAAATTCCCTAGTCAAAATCGATGGTTCAATATGGGGCGTGTTGTAGAACAACGGCAGGCGATAGAACAGTTATTGAACACACAGGAATAAATACTATGTCTAATGCCATCGTCTGGTTTCGCCAAGATTTACGTCTTACAGATAACCCTGCCCTCAGCGAAGCTTGTCTGCACCATGATGCCGTAATCCCGCTCTATATTCTCGATGAAGAAACATCCCCTCTAGGTGGCGCGCAGCGTTGGTGGCTTCATCATAGTTTAATCTCTCTAAATCAGGGGTTAAAAAAAATAGGGCTTAATTTGTGTTTACGACAAGGGCAAGCGTTAGATCATATAGAGCAATTGGTTCGAGACCATCAGATTGAAGCTATTTATTGGAATCGTTGTTATGAGCCATCGACAATAGTGCGTGACACCTCCATCAAAAAACACCTGCAAAACATAGGTGTTCGCGTCATCAGTAGCAATGGCCATCTACTTCAAGAACCATGGCAAATCACCACATTAGCTGGGCAGTTTTTTAAAGTGTTCACGCCCTTTTGGCGGGCCTGTTTAAAAAAAATGAGCGTTCCGACTCTTTCTAAACTATCACGCCACCCCCAAGCATTAAATACTAACAGCGAGTCATTGAGCGACTGGCAACTACTTCCCATAAAACCCAATTGGGCAAAAGCCTTTGGAGACCATTGGCAACCCGGAGAAGAAGGCGCTTGTGCAAAATTGACCGAGTTCATTGACAACAATATTAACGGCTACGCAACCTCTCGTGATGTGCCTTCTCAAGACGCAACCTCTAAACTGTCCCCTCATTTACATTTTGGTGAAATCAGTCCTTGGCAAATTTGGCGCGCCATTGAGGCAGTAAAGTTAAACCCCAATTGTGATTTAAAGTCGGTCGAACGTTTTTTATCTGAAATGGGCTGGAGAGAGTTTTCCTATCATTTACTGTATCACCTGCCCTCTCTTCCCAATACGAATTTTAAAGCAAACTTTAATACCTTTCCTTGGAAAAATGACCCCATTTATTTAAAGCGATGGCAGGAAGGGACTACAGGATACCCTATCGTGGATGCAGGCATGAGGGAGCTATGGCATACCGGTTATATGCATAATCGTGTCCGCATGATCGTTGCCTCATTTTTAACAAAAGACTTATTCATTGACTGGAGAATTGGTGCGAGCTGGTTTTTAGATACCCTAGTAGATGCTGATTTAGCAAGTAATTCTGCTAGTTGGCAATGGGTTGCTGGATGTGGCGCAGATGCTGCCCCATACTTTCGAATCTTTAACCCCGTGCTACAAGGCGAAAAATTTGACCCGGATGGCGAGTATGTGAAGCAATGGGTTCCTGAACTAAAACCAGTCTCTTCTCAATGGATTCATCAACCATGGAATGCACCGCAAGGGAAGCTTGGGATATTACTAGGTAAAGATTATCCAAAGCCCATCGTTGATCATGCTGAAGCTAGGAATATGGCGCTGCTTTATTATTCGAATTTGGATAAAAAATGACTCAAACCTCTTCTACGACAAGTACACTAGGGCGTGTTGACAATTCATCTTCCGAGGGCACATTACCCCCCAACAAAAGGCTGACGAATTTCTCGAACATTCTCGTCAATTGCTTTGCAAATGTTATCTAGCGGCAAATGGCTTAAATTCTTCTCAGAAAAAGGATTTTGTAGTTCAACGCCAATTTGATCCAGTGAAAACAGCGCATAAGACACGATGCCCGCAATCAAAGGGCTGATGAATAACGACACATTCGCCAATGCAAAAGGCAACATCAGTAAAAAAAACAAAATAAAACGCCTGGATTTAACAGCCATCACAAACGGCATGGGCGTTTTTAAAATCCGCTCACAGGCTCCCTGAGCATCAACAAGATGTTCCAATTGTTCTTGCGCATGCAAAAAGGCAAAAGAATCCAGTCCGTGTGTATTGCGCGCCACCTGAAGCTCATGTGCAATGATCGACGCCAACCTAATCGGTCGGTGTGTTGATTCTTTTAACTGCTGCATCGTTTGTGCTTCAATCAAGTGCCCTAGGTATTTTAAATTTGTCCTCTCCCTTAAGTGATCTTTCATCAGATAGGGTAAAGCAGCAAGCATATTGGTGATGTTCAATAACCAATCAGACTTCTCTTGGTGTGTGTAATTCACCAAAATGATCGCTAAGTTTCTGCTTTGATTGACAATGTTTCCCCATAGTTTTCTTGCTTCCCACCAGCGGTCATAGCCTGCATTCACACGAAACACAAGGATTAACCCCATGATTAACCCGCCGTATTCAAATGGACCTATGGGTAGGACTGCTGCTGGAAATAAATAACATAGATAGGAGACCAACGCCGTATAAACGATTATAAGCCCTACTTTTTTTGTGACCTTTGGTGTGACCGATCCCTTCAAAGCCAGCGCACTTTTTATAAAACTGATGTGTTCTGGCCGATTTTCTAAGCTATTATGTTTAATCATGGTTACCCAAAATATTTATTTACAGTAATGTTAATGCCTTGCTCAACAACGTTGACGCGTTGGCTGAACTTAGCGTAATTTCCATTGCTGGACTGAAAAATAATGTTAGGTAACATTGTTTCAGGTGTAGCGAGGAAATTATAAGAAATGTCGACCATAAAATGGTGAGGCAACATATACTCAAAACCAACTTGACCTGCACCACCTATCATGGTTTTAGATTTGGTTGTATTAATTGGTGTAGCGTTTAAGCTGGTTGCAGGTAGCAAACTACCGTTTAATTGTAAATCGACATTCGCCCAACCAGGACCTACGCCTGCGTGAACTAACCATTGATCAAATTGATAGCCGCCACTGAGCAATAGGTAAAAATTCTGCATCGATTTACTTCTGATACCCGCTGATTGATAAGAACCATCTTGGTAAGTACCAGACCATGTTTGATCAAATTGTTCTTGCCCAATATATTTATACAAAAACTTTGGTCCTATCATCCAATCATGGTTAACAGTGAAGTAATACCCTGCATTTACAATTGGAGCCATGTGATTCAATATATTGTTGCTTAGAACATATTGATTGGATGACGGGACTGAACTGACTTGTGTAATATTGGTATCGCCATTGAGTGTTGAGTAGGTATAGCTGCCACCCGCCCCTAACCAAAAGCCATTAAAAGAAGCAGCCGAGCTATCTCCCAAGCTTCCTGCTATGCTAGGGGTGGTGATACTGATTAAGGCACTAACTGATACACCAAAGATCCATTTTTTAGACATAAGTTTTTCCTAATGATGAGTGATATTGCAAGTACTCCCTCCTTACGTCATCCTGAACGCAGTGAGTGAGGACGTACCGGCAGTGACTTGTTTTTAGTGAGCAATGCTGATGAATATATCTCAAAGTATGTTGTTTTTAAAGGATGAATGCAATGAAGAAAAAAATAGGGAGCTGTATTACCAGCAGTTTATTAGGATTGTTTGTTTTGTTTCAACAATTAACCGCTCATGCTAGCGCATTAACGCCGCTGCCATTAAGTTATGGCGCGTTATTGTATGATATTTATTTTCCAAATGGACCAGGTTCTCACGCGAGCATTAATGCCGGCCAGTGGGCAAGCAGTATAGCGGCTTTTAATACCGGTGCGCAGTCAAAAAATTTAATCACCCGGTTGTATCCTTATTCTGCAGACATTGAGATCACGTGTTCTGATGTTAATAATATTACAACGTGTAATATCGTTCCGGGTTACACAACAGGCTCGGCCTCAGTACAAGCCTATCGAAGTGCTTTTCCTAATGCTACTATTTTGCCAATTGTTGATATTTCGTTTCATTATTTGAACAATAGTTTGTTAAAAACAAATACAGCGCTCGCAGACAATGTTGCAAAATCATTAGTCACGCAGTTGTGTGCGGATGCAAACGTCAATGGTGTGTTGTTTGATTTAGAAACATCAGACGCGGTCAGCAGTCCTGGGCTGTTTGAATTTTATCGTAAAATGTCAACCATGTTGGCAAGCTCTACGTGCATTGATTCGACACATCCCAAAGGTCGCTACATGGGTATCTATTTAACACCAGTAGGCAATGACTGGGCTACGACGCAAGCCATTTTTGCAGGAAACAACAATGGTTATTTAGCCATTCCCCTGTATGACGTATCTGCCTTTTCTACACCGCCTAAACCTGATGCATTATCACTGTATAATGGCTATGTAACATCTGCCGTAGGTCATGCAAAAACCAATGGAACTCAGTACAAAGTACCCTATAGCGTTATTACCCCAGCGGGGGCAAGTTTTGGTACATTTGAGTCTTATGGCATTTACAATGCTAGTGAACCCGCCCCCACTTATTTTCAATTGATAACCGACTACAGTAAAACCAATGCCACTCAGCTTGCCTTTGTTCAAAATGTTAGGAACGTAACCTGTTTAAATCAAAATCCATATTTTATGGGCATGGATTATTGGTCATGGACTCAGTACATTAGCCCCGGCACAAGTGGTGGTAGCTATGAATTGGTTATGCCAAATACGCCCGACAGTACAACTGTGACTTACTTACAAGCGAATGCATCGTGTCAATAGTATTTTATTAATAGCTGTGGTGGACGAAATTTCGGCAATAACGAGGAGACAACTAAAATCCGGCCTCCTCGACGTTTAAAACACTAAATTTTTGAATGAATGGGAATGTAATCAAACTGTTGTCGTGAGCCCATTGCACCGCATTCATCATACGTGTTATCAACACAAAGAAAAAATTCTTTGGCGCCATATTTTTGTGCGTTAGAGATAGCATCATTCACAGAAAGAAAATGACTGATACTATCATGGTCATGGATATATAAGTCTGAATCTTTGGATATAATTTCAACAATATATTGATTTAATTCATTAGGTGAGTAAATGAAAGCTATTGATATTGATTTGGTTTGAGCCTCATAAATTAAGTCATCGCGAGATGGATTCATGATTGGTTACTCCTTTAAAACTCAGAGCGTTATCGCTATAACGCCTGAACCAATGCTAAAAAATAATGCCTTGATGTATATATTATAGTCAACATAGGGGCTTTTGCAGAAAATAATTGGTAAACAGCGTACCTTGAAGCATCAGGTAGCAAGTTTTATCTTCGTATTATGGTTGATATGATGGCCGGCGGACGTGGAGCACTCTATGTCGGTTTAACCTCTGATTTAACCATTCATTAACTTAATCGATCACAATTGCTTGTCTTGCATGCGCTGCAGAACTGTCTTTGCTTGGGTTCTAATGCTGTTTTGTTTTTCTGGCCCAAACTTATCCCACGTTGCAAACACATAAGGCATACGCTGATTTCCACGCAGCTTGCTTTCATTCCGTGCTAGAAAATCCCAATAAAGCGCATTAAATGGGCAGGCCGTGTCACCAGTCATTTCATTGGGGTTGTATTTACATGTGTTGCAATAATTACTCATGCGTTGTATGTATTTTCCACTAGCCGCATAGGGTTTGCTTGCCATGATACCCCCATCACCAAATAATGCCATTCCAAGGGTATTTGGCATCTCCACCCATTCATAAGCGTCGGAATAAACCGCAAGATACCATTCCTGCACTTGGTGAACATCAAGACCTGCCAGCAAGGCGAAGTTACCTGTAATCATAAGACGCTGAATGTGATGAGAGTATGCATGCTCTCTTGTATGATGAACGGCTTCGCTGATACACACCATATTTGTTTCACCACCCCAATAAAAATCGGGTAACGGTAATGTTGCATTAAAATAATTAAGATCCGCATAAGCAGGCATTTGATGCCAATAAATACCTCTCACATATTCTCTCCAGCCAAGGATCTGTCGTATAAATCCTTCCACCGCATTTAGCGGTGCTTTGTTGCTGTAATATGCGCTTTCTGCCTTCTGACATATTTCCAACGGTAATAATAAGCCCGCGTTAAGATAGGAGGAAATCAGGGAATGATATAGGTAAGGCTCACCCAACATCATTGCATCCTGATAATCACCAAAGCAAGGGAGCACTTTATCGATAAAATGATCAAGCTCTAACAATGCTTGAGGACGTGTAACGGCATAGTGAAAAGGAGTAAGATCACCAAAATGATGTGCAAATCGCTCTTCAACCAGTTTTAAAACTTCTTCGGTAATCTTTGATTTTTTATGGGTTAAACGTTTTGGGATAGTCATGCCAGACTTGGGTGGCTTACGGTTTTCTTTGTCATAATTCCACTCCCCCCCCACGGGTTTCCCATCTGGATCGATCATTATGTGATGTTTTTTGCGCATTTCACGGTAGAAATACTCCATACGAAATTGTTTTTTACCCGCCGCCCATAGACTAAATGCGCTGCGTGTGCATAAAAAACGATCGTCCTCTAATATCTCAACAGGAATACCCAATAACGCTTCCCATTGAGCCATCATCTCTAGCACTCTCCATTCACCGGGTTCGGTGAGAATGATTTTTTGCGGTTTGAGCTCGTTGGCTGCACGGGCAATTTCACCATTAAAACTTCCGGTATTTTTCGGATCATCTAATGTGATGTAGTGCACATTAAAACCTTGCTCTTGAAGTGTCTCGGCAAAGTGGCGCATAGCGGCAAATAAAAAAGCTATTTTCTTGGGGTGGTGTGGTACATAAGTGGCTTCTGTCATCACCTCACACAAAAAAATAACATCCCTTTGCTTATCTGTCTCTTTTAAGCTTGCGAGCGACTCACTCAGTTGATCGGCAAGAATTAGCCTCAGTATTGACAATTAACTACTCCCATTTAGCGAATTTGTTTATAATAATCAAGTGCGGATGGCTTACGCCACGGCTGTTTGACAATCCGAAAATATGCGGCCACATTTAGCCTCGATACAACAAGAAGCATGACATCAATGGAGCTTTCCTTAATAACGATCTTACATGATGAGCAGGATTATCAAAGGATTTAATGTATGAAATTATCGATTGCCATAATAGGCGCAGGTCTATCTGGTTTAACCATTGCAAATGTTATTGGCGACCATGCTAACGTTACTGTGTTTGAAAAAGCCCGTGGCGTTGGTGGGCGCATGTCGACCCGCTACGCCGACGAATTTTATTTTGACCATGGTACACAATTTTTCACTGCACGGAACAAAGATTTTAAACAATTTCTCACTCCACATATGTCTTCTGGTTTGGTGCAAGAATGGCAAGGGAGCGTAGTTAATCTTGAAAAAGGCAAGAAGATGACTGACCGGATATGGTGCGAACCGCACTATGTCGCCACGCCTGGAATGAATAGTCTTTGTAAAAAAATGGCTGAAAACATAACGATTCATCTTAATTGTGAGATTGCACCTCTTGGTGAAAAAAGTAGGCAGGGCTGGGAGTTATTCGATAAAAATGGATGCAGCCTGGGCTGCTATGATTGGGTTATTTCAACAGCACCACCTGTGCAAACCATCGATCTTTTTGATAAATTTCTACCCCAAGACTCAATCTTAAACCAGAGTAAATTTTTAGCTTGTTACTCTCTCATGTTTGGATTTGATAAAAAATGGGAGCATTCATGGATAGCTGCAAATATTTTAAATAGTCCTTTGGAATGGATTGCCGTTAACTCAACAAAGCCTAGACGCAACCACAATCTAACCACATTGGTTGTGCATTCCAGTAAATGGTGGGCGCAAGGGCATGCCGATGATAATTTGGAAAAAACAGCGTGTTTTTTACGTGATGAACTACAACAAATTTTAAACTTTGATATCAGCGAGCCGAAATATTTTTCCTTACATCGATGGCGCTATGCTTTGCTGGATAAGCCAGGCGATGACACACTAAAAAGTGAACCTTATTATGATGATGTCTTACAATTAGCATCTGTCGGTGATTGGTGTAGCAGGTCACGCATAGAAGATACGTGGCTTAACTCACGCGAACTGGCCCTTAACATCGTTAGCAACTTAACTAAGGTCTGTTGACAGTCCTGCGCGTCCTAGAATACAAAGGAATTTGCAATAAAACCAACATAAAGCAGGATAACACCGAACATCAAACCGAATAAGCTAAACAAGAAAGGGATTTCTTGTATATATTGAGATAAAAGCGCTTTCCATTGCTTCACAAAAACAACCCGAAAAACCCCAATTAACAGCATACTGATGCCAATCAACGTGATAATTAAGGTCCATCCCAACTCAAAACTATTAGCGAACATTAAAGACAAACTGCCGAAGATAGTAGGAAGAACGCCCCCCATGATGTAACCCGTGTCTGATTTCACCATGTGTTTCGCCATATCACGAGCATCTTCTAGGTTAAATAAAATACCTAAAGAAAGTATTACTGATACCAAGCCAAACCAGCGAGCGAATATTATATAGGTCATAGTACCAATCCATAGTGAATAAAAGTTATTTCCGATAAACTCTTTGTAATTTATATTAAACTGTATCATTATATTAGCATATAAGAAAATATAGCAACCAGGAGCGTTTATGGTCGCAAGGACGCGAGCAACATCCATTAATAAGAATTTATTTCGTTGGCTTTTAAACATTGTATTGATCATCACAGGTGCGCTAGTACTGCTGTCCTTAAGTGGTTGTAAAGAGCACTTCATTGGTATGCTTAATCCCAAAGGAATCATTGCCTACGAACAACGTAAGCTGTTTTTTGATACTTTGGCGTTAATGTTAATTGTGGTATTACCTGTCATTATCATGAGCATTACCTTTGTTTATCACTATCAAGTATCACACCGCATCAGAGATTACAAACCGAATTGGGGCCATAATTTTTATTTAGAAACATTATGGTGGGGTATTCCTTGTGTGATTATATTGATATTAGGAACTATGACCTGGAAAAAGACTCATGAGTTAGATCCCTATCAACCAATTGCAGGGCAGGATAAAAAACCTATTTTAATTCATGTAATTGCGTTACCTTGGAAGTGGCTATTTATTTACCCAGAACAAAACATTGCAACGGTTAACTATCTTGAAATTCCAGTAGGTCAGCAGGTCGAGTATTGGATAACCACAGATAATGTCCCAATGAGTGCGTTCTTTATTCCACAGTTAGGCAGCCAGATTTATGCCATGGCTGGAATGCGTACCCGTCTCCATCTGTTAGCTAATGAGCCGGGCGTTTATGATGGTTTAAACACCCAATATAACGGAGATGGATTTTCAGACATGCATTTTGAAGTACATGTCGTAGAACCCAAAGAACTTCAACAATGGTTTACTCAGGTCAAAAGCTCGAAAAATAAGTTAACAGATGCCGCTTACAATCAGTTGTTATACCCCTCGATTGCTGATAAACCCAAACTATTCTCAGGCGTGCAAAATGACCTATTTGATAAGGTAATCATGACTTATATGGCAAGTATAGGTCCGGCGCACCCGCGTAAAAACACCATTCAATTCCATAAGGAATAGTTATGTTACAAAATGTGTTATTCGGTAAATTAACTCTAGACGCTATACCTTTTCACAATCCCTTTGCTATGGGGGCAGGTGCATTTATGGTGCTTGGATTTGTAGGGATTCTGACCTTACTAACGGTATTTAAAAAATGGTCGTATATCTGGAACGAATGGGTCACTTCGGTTGATCATAAAAAAATAGGGATTATGTATTTAATCTTAGCCTTTGTAATGCTGCTACGCGGTTTTTCGGATGCGCTATTAATGCGCGCCCAACAAGCGGTTGCCGCAGGACATTCCGTTGGATTTTTGCCTCCAGACCATTACGATCAAATATTTACAGCGCACGGCGTTATTATGATTTTCTTTGTTGCTATGCCGCTTATATTTGCCCTACTCAATATGATAATACCGTTGCAAATTGGTGCACGTGATGTGGCTTATCCCTATTTAAATTCACTGAGTTTCTGGTTAACGTTTATCGGGGCGATGTTGTGCAATATTTCACTGGTGGTAGGACAATTCGCATCAACCGGTTGGCTTGCTTACCCTCCTTTATCTGAGCTCTATTACAGCCCTGACGTCGGTGTTGATTACTATATCTGGTCCATACAAATCGCAGGCGTTGGGACATTGCTTGCAGGAATTAATTTTATTGCAACCATTTTTAAAATGCGTTGCAAAGGCATGACGTTAATGAAAATGCCTGTTTTTGTTTGGTCTGCTTTGTGCGCAATGATTTTAGTTGCCCTTGCCTTTCCTGTATTAACGGTAACGCTTGCTCTCTTATCCCTAGATAGGATGCTCGACATGCATTTCTTTTCTGATTTTGCAGGTGGAAACAGCATGATGTATATTAATTTAATCTGGATATGGGGTCACCCAGAAGTTTACATCTTAATTTTGCCGGTGTTCGGTATTTTTTCTGAGGTAGTAGCAACATTCAGTCAAAAGAAACTATTTGGTTACACCACGATGGTATGGGCAATAGCAATGATAACGTTTTTATCTTTCGTTGTATGGCTTCACCATTTTTTCACTATGGGCGCGGGAGCCGATGTGAACTCCTTCTTCGGAATCGCGACGATGATTATTGCAATTCCTACTGGAGTAAAAGTATTTAACTGGTTATTTACTATGTACAAGGGCCGAATTATCATGGCAACACCGATGCTTTGGGTTACGGCCTTTTTCACTACTTTTGCAATAGGTGGGATGACGGGTGTGATGATGGCTGTCCCGCCGGTTGATTTTCAAGTTCATAATAGTCTATTTCTTGTCGCCCACTTTCATAATGTGATTATTGGTGGCCTACTCTTTGGAGCGTTTGCTGGAATCACCTATTGGTTTCCGAAGGCCTTCGGTTTTTGCTTAGATGAAAAATGGGGTAAACGGGCTTTTTATTTATGGGTGGCTGGGTTTTATTGTGCATTCATGCCATTGTACGTTTTGGGTCTAGATGGATTTGTGCGACGAACAAATCATTATGCGAATACAATGTATCAACCCTATTTAATTTTTGCCGCAATGGGTGCCCTGTTAATTTTAATGGGCATTGTGTTTCAGGTTATTCAGTTACTTGTAAGCATAAAAAATCGCCACGCTCTTCATGACCGCACAGGTGATCCTTGGAATGGTCGCACATTGGAGTGGTCGGTTGCATCTCCTGCACCCTTATATAATTTTGCTAAGTTACCTACTGTAGAAGCACTCGACCAATTCTGGGTGGATAAAGAACGCCACCGGGAAGAAGGCCATATTCACCCTAAAGAAATTCATTACGACGCAATTCATATGCCCAAAAATACATCTGCAGGATTTATTATTTCTATTTTTTCCGGCATTGCAGGATTTGCTTTAGTTTGGCACATGCTCATACCGGGCATTATTGGTTTGCTAGGCGTTATCACCACAGCGATTGCACGGACGTGTTCAAATGACGTTGATTATTATATCGATGCTGAAACAGTCAAAAGAACTGAATTAGCCCACTTAAGGGAGCTTGTTTAATGCATAATGAAGGCATCCTCACTGAGGCACATCACCATGACAGTGATTCAACAGACGTTTTTGGTTTTTGGATGTATATACTGACCGATTGCATTTTATTTGGCTGTTTATTTGCAACCTTTTTAGTATTAAATAGCCCAGGATATCCAGGACCGGTCCTTAAGAATTTTGTCAATTTACATGATGTACTCATTGAAACATTTCTCTTGCTAATATCTAACTTTACTTTTGGCTTGGCGATGTTAAATTTATATCAGGATAAACTACATAAAGTTCAGGTATGGCTAGGCATTACCTTCTTACTGGGCGTTGGTTTTATAGTGATGGAAGTCACTGAATTTACCCATATGGCCAATGATGGTTTTCGATGGGATGTGAGTGGCGCCATTTCTTCATTTTTCACGTTAGTGGGCACTCATGGATTGCACGTTAGTATTGGGTTGGCGTGGATTATATTTATGATTATTCAACTTCCTTTCATTAAATCCAATCCTGTTAAACGACGTCGCATGACCTATTTGGGTTTATTTTGGAATTTTTTAGACATTGTTTGGATTTTTGTATTTACAATTGTATACCTGATGGGAGCAATGTAGCATGGGACATCTCGGAATGAACGAGCCTGATTATGGAACAGGACAAAAAAAACTGGGGCTCTATTTAGTTGGTTTTATCAGCTGCTCCTTACTGACATTGATTTCTTTTTGGTCAGTTATGTCCCAGCGATTTTCTAAATTAGAACTATTAGCAATCATTTTAACCTCTGCATGCATTCAATTTCTGGTGCAGGTGATTTTCTTTCTTCGCCTAAGTACCCAAACAGAACAAGGAAGAACGAACATCATGACCTTTCTTTTCACAGGCGTCGTTTTAGCATCTATTATTTGTGGATCCTTATGGATTATGTGGAATTTAAATTATTATATGATGCATTAAACAATTACAATTATATTTGATCTTACCCGGAAAATCGGACACATTGCTGCAGTGCCCAAAAACATAGAGCCCTTCACTATCGTTGGCGGTAATCCTGCGCAAAGCATTCGCAAACGATTTAATGATAAAACCATCGCATTTTTACTTGATGCAAAATGCGCAATGTCATTTTTTGCTTGAACAAATGGCTCGCGCAATCCCGTTTCTTTAGAGGCGGGTCAAGCGAGCGCTTTTCCTGCTATGGCCTTGGATTGCTTAATTTGTTTTTCTGATGGCGGTCTTCTTTGAGTTTCGATATATGCTTTTACTATGTCCAGGCTAGCTCCACCACAAGATACAACACAATAACTTGGCGACCAGAAATGGACACCCCATAGTTTTTGTTTGATTGTATCCCAAAATTCTCTGCGCAATACATAGGATGATTTTCCCTTTAGTTTT
>CANJSM010000041.1 GCA_947477015.1 Legionellaceae bacterium | reverse complement strand
CTACGATATTGCATGTGGTTTGGACTTGTATAAAATCTCCTTGAGCGCACAGGTTAGATCTAATAACTGTATTTCGACAAGGATTTTTTCTGCAACTGTGGATTTTAATACGTTATTGTTGGGCCAAGGCCCAACCTACGGCAGGTTGATCAAATTTTAATGCGACAGCCGTGGCTGACGGCTGTAGACATCTTCTACTTTTAAGAGTAACGTAGTAAAATAAGTTTAGAGATCTAAATGATATTGATAAACGAGCAAAATGATGTTTTTAAGCGCGTTTCTCAAAAGTCTAAGTTGAGGAGTAAACCATGTCAGCTGAGCCCTATTTAGCCTCGCTTGTAAACAATATTGTGGTGTCTGACACCCCTATCATTCCTCAGGGTTATTTTCGCTCTAAGCTCTTCTTAACTTCATCGACAACCAATCCGCTAGTCGCAGCAGCGAGTCCTTTGCTATCATTACTTGAACGACTCTGTCTTAGCCCAACGCTTCCAAAAATCGATGACATTCGTGACAATATTCAACATGAATTGTATGCATTTCATAGTCGATTGGAAGGACAACAATATGCCCGTGAGTTTGTAATTATTGCAAACTACTTACTCAGTGCTACCATCGATGAACTCCTTGGAAAAAACTATTTACGTCTCAATAACGAACCCGTCGAGTTTAAATCATTCACACCCGCTTCGTTAGATGATGCCGAGCCACAAAGTTTCTTTTTTGAGATTATTCACATCATCAAACAACGAATTACTCAATACCTTGATATATTAGAACTGGCTTATTATTGTTTAATTACCGGCTTTGAAGGAGAGCAACACTTTCGAGCCGACGGCCGGCAAAAACTAGATAATTTAATTGACGAACTCTATCAATTAATACGCGAGCACCGTGTCAACAAACCCAGCCGACTATTTAAAGAGGAAACAAAACCGTCTCACGAGCCAACAAATCATAAACCCATTATCACTGCGATAGTCCTTGCATTGAGTGTGCTGGCGTTTAGTTTTTTTGGTAGCCATACGCTGCTTGAGCATAAAGCACAAACACTTTTACTCGGACACATTCCGCAACTTGGATAATCAATGGATCAATCGCTGCACGCGCTATGTAATGCGCTTAAAAAGATAATTAATCAATTAAAACCGCAACACCAAGCCGTCTCATTCTTGCTGCTGATTGGCAAAACCGCTCAGGGAAAAACAACTTTATTACGCCAAAGCCACTATGAACACATGAAAATACAGCTTGAACGTGATGCTGATATTTATTACACGCAAGACAGTGTTGTTCTTGAATTGGGTGAGTCTTGGATAACACAAAACAAAAATGGTTTGCAATATACGCTCAAACAATTAAACAAATGTCACCGCAGCGTGAAAATTAGAGGCATTATTCAATGCATAGATGTCAAAGAACTATTTATTGCAGAACCTCTAGATCTAATTGAAATATCTAAACGTCATGCAGACATTTTACAGCGCGTTGCATTAAATTTAGGGTATCCAGTGGATGTTACGCTGATTTTCACCAAAATGGATGTATTGGCTGGGTTTTGTGAATTCTTTCATGAGGAACATGCCACAGAATTAAGTAAACCATTGGGTTTTTCTGTGAATGAAATACATTCTCCTTCTCATTTCTCTCAAACTTGCAGCAGACAATTTGACCATTTTGTTGAAGTTTTAGGGCAACGCGTCATTCATAAAATACACCCCGCACGGTCGAGTCTCAAACGCACGTTGATTCGTGAATTTCCATTGCAATTAGCTTGTTTAAGGACGTCAATACACGCCTTGATACAACATAACGACTCTAAGTTATTTCGCCTTACAGCATTATATTTCACCAGCGCTGAACAAGGTTCAGTCAGCTTAGACCGCCTGAACAAGAAAATTCAACACGAGTATGGACTCAGCGTTCAAGATCAATTTCCTCAGTCAATAAACTACCAATCGTACTATATCGATGGCGCTTTAAGAGCATTTCATGACCGAACAAAACGCCTCTCCTCTTCCACCTTAACCCATTCGCAAAAGTGGATGTTTAGCGCAATAACGGGACTATTAAGCGTCTCATTAGTATGGATAGCTTGGCAGCATCAGCATGCGACCAAGATACTGGACAACGTCGGCAAGGAATTATTAGCCTACGATGAGCTCGCAGTTCACCAAAAAAAACAAACATCAGCGCTGTATCATTTAACGAATGCCTCAGCGCAATTGGATAAAATTTCATCCAGCAGAAATACTCTACCTGTTGTTCAGCAATTAAAGAATCAATTAAAGGTCAATTCGAAACAAACACTGAAAGGACGCTTCCTCCCTAATTTAATGGCTGACATTGAAAAAACGATCACCGACACTCAACAATCCCAATCAGCCCGGTATGGTGCATTAAAAATTTATTTAATGCTGGCTGAACCACAACACTTCTCCCAATCAGATGTAGAAGCATGGTTTGAGGCTCATTGGCAAGCATTACAAGAACGCAACATCCCCAAAAAACTAGCTCTCTTAAAAAAAGTCCTGCGCCAACCCTTACATCCAGTGGCTATCAACAAACAAATAGTGACGGATGCACGTAACTATCTAAATGCTCTACCTGCGAGCTATTTATACTACTCTCTAGCAAAGCCTTTTTTTAGTCAGAAAACACATCCTTTGAACGTGAGTGGTTTTGCTCTGACTAATAAAGAGCTACCCGATTATTTAACAAAGGATGGTTTTCACCAAGTAATATCAAGCTTGCCTGCAATCACTTCAACATTACAGGCCGAGAATTGGGTGTTGGCTCGCCAAGATCTGGGAAACCTTGAAACACTGCTTCAACAAGCGTACTGTTATGAATACGTGTCTTGGTGGCAACACTTTGTGCGTCAATCCAAACCTCTGCATACGCAAAATTACCAACAAGCACTGCAACTAACGCAAATGCTCTACAAATCTGATTCCATTACAAAACTCATCACCCTGATTCAAAAAGAAACCAGTCCAGAATCGAATAAACCGTCCAGTTTATTTAATCAAGCCATTGCAAGTAAATTTGCTGATTTGAGTTTCATCAGTCAATCCGCTATACGCAATGTCACCCTGTCGCTCAATGATTTAGACCGATTTTTGCAAGCCTTATCGCTGGTTGATGATCAAGGTAAAACCGCGTTTGATCTCACCAAAGCACGCTTTCAGGGCGACACGCTCAGCAACCCTCTTTCTACAATGTACAGTTATGCTCACCAATTACGAGAACCCGTATCAGAGTGGGCAAAACAAATAGCCGATGATACTTGGTATATGCTCATCTCTGACTGTAAACATTACATCAACGAACAATGGAAAAAAACCGTCCTTACGGATTATAAAACTGCCATTGCACAACGATTTCCGTTTGATGCATTGGCTACGCAAGACATCACTATTGCTGATTTTGATCGATTTTTTGCAACACATGGCGTCCTGAACGCGTTTATTGATGACTATATAAAACCCTTTTTAAATACATCAAAACCTGAGTGGGCGCTAAAAGAACTGAATAATTATGTATTGCCGATTTCTCAAAACGTACTGAACGAACTGATAAGAGCCAACATTGTCACTAACATGTTTTTTTCTAATCAAAACGACACGAGCAATATTGAATTTAGCTTGGAAAAATTAAGCCTAGACCCCATTGTAGGTAGCTTACGCTTGTCCATTGGAGAAAACACGCTCGTTGACTCACAAAACAGCAGCTCAATGAAACATTTTAGCTGGCCTCAGCCCAATGCAAAATTAATATTGAAATCTATTGAAGGAAAACAATATGAATTAGAGGAATCCGGCCCTTGGGCTTTCTTTAAAATATTGCAAAAAGTTAACGTGATTGTCGATGAAGAAGAACCCTCCAGCTTGCAAATTTTATTTGAAGTCAATGGTAATTCTGGACGCTATTTACTTAAAACTGAGAATGAGGTGAATCCATTTATTCCTGGAATATTAAATGGGTTTAACTTGCCAGATTTGATTGTTTAGCATCAGGCTCTGTGCGTTGCGTTTGGGCTGAGGAAGGGCGTAAGTACGAGCATGCAAACGGCTCGCTCGTGCTCACCACAAAAGGGTCGTCATTCTTTTTAGGCATTTCACCTCATGGGTACAGGATACAGGGTTGTCCTATCTAAGAATCGCCATACTCTTACTATTTGGATCTCGAGCATAAGTATCCAATATATCACTCACAAATTGATCAATGACGCTCAGTCGCGTTTCATCTTCAATCAAACCGACTTCTTCTTTTAACGCATTCAACCGTTCACCAATTTCTTTACTCACCGTGCCATTCGGAAACAAAGAGGCAAGAAATCGTCTGGCTTCAGCAGGACCTAGGTGTCGATACAATTGGTTTCTAATGGTCGCATCAGCTGCGGTTGTGCTGAAAGCCCATAACTCAATAGGGCCTAACGTTAACGTCAACAGCTGTACGCTCCAGCCGGTTTTAATCGCATATTGAGCCAAAAAGGTGGCTCCCCCCTCTCTTGGCCCGTGTACTCTCGTTCTTAAGGCTTCTTTGGCCGTATCGGATAAACCAAAAATTTTAGCTGTTTTTTCAATTGCCTGGCTTGGCCCCGCATCCATGATATAAATAGAGGTGGCAAAATCGACCATAATAGAGTCAAAGTCGTCCAACGACTGTGATAACAAGGATATTTGTACGTTCCATTTTCTACCTTCACGCATATCAATGATGACTTGATCTCGCACTGCTGCAGATTTTGACGTGCGATGAAACTCATCATATACAATTCGTTTAGGATCCTCTTTAATTTCTCGAACTCGCTCCAAATGATAATTCTTATACTGCTCCGGAACATTCGTCATGCTTTCTTCTGTCAGGTAATAATTGCGCGCCAACACATAGCGAGCCAACATATACATCACAGCGGTTTGACGATCAGCCGCATCACCACCACTCTTCGCTACCTCATCTAAATCAAGCGAAACCACACGCGCTTCACCAATATCAAATGCGGTAACTCGTGACAAAATAGGGTATTCCCGCACCGCACCAGATATCATTCTAGAAAAAGAATTAATCAGTGACTCGCCCGTAGGTGCGGTCACTTTTTCATACAAATCCTCAATGGATGGGGAGCGACAGATGGATGCTGCATCAGCCAGTAAGGGCATGGCATAGCGTTGCGCTAACATGGCCTCATGGGTAAAGCCTGCTGAATAGAGCGCATCGGTAACTTCCCACCACGTCGATTTGGAATCACGCATGAAGCCAATTTCTTCCAAAATACTGTCAATAAAGACTTCAACACCTGGATCATATGGCGTTGGTTTGAATTCATCCGTTAAACTTTTGTACAATTCATCCACCACCATACCAGCCAAATCGGGCATGGCGTCATACGGTTTAGCAGCGCCTAACGGTGTAGTTAACAAGGTGAGAAAGTTGACCAAAAAGGCACGTTCACCAGCAGTTGGATAGCGACAACCCAATTGTGTGTCAAAGGGATTAATCGAGTACTCAGGTGCCATTCGCAGGCGATGATAGGCCACCAAATGTCGACTAGAAGCAGGTAGAGCCTCTTGCAACAGTGAGATCAAGCCACTACTCGATGGACCAATATCAATAATGGCAATTCTTGGTAGACGTGACAACCCTGCAGATAAACACAGTGCTAAATTTTGCGCGCTAGACAATACGGATTTACCCGATCCAGGGCGCGCGTAAACCAAGTCAATCCAAGTAGTTTGTTGACTTGAACCCGGCTGAAACGGCCAGGGTTTACCATCTGGCGAACGAAACAGCAGTGCCCCAGTCTCCCAAGGAGAAGCGGGCCTTGTAATGGGTAACATGGATACAACATCAGACAAAGGGGCTACAGAGGGGACTGCTGGACTGGACATTGTGGTAGCCAACATGCTAGCAACAAACCCCTGGAACGGATCGCCACAAATCTCAGACACATCCGTAGTACCCCAGCCCTGAATGGCTTTAGCGAGCTCCGAGCTTCGTCGACGTAACAATGGAAAATTATCTTCCGGTGCCCAAGTGGTTGCCACCACGCGCAAGCGAACAACTGACTCATCGGTATTCACGTTCACGTATTTCAATAAATTTACAGCATCAGAAATCAATCGATTATTAACGGAGGAAAAACTTAAGACAGAGGCCAGCATGCCTTTGAACTTAAGGGTACTTAACCCTTCACTCTCCAATAAAAAAGAAATACGCCAGGGTATGTGAGTGGGTAAAATTCTTGAAAATAAAATCAAAAAAGAGCGCACATCCTTTGGAAATAAGTCGATATAAGAGGATGAATAGATCCTGTTTCCGACCAGTACCGTGCGTCTATCCATCACTTGCGCATCTCTGGGAATCACTTGCTTAGCTAACGAGGGCCACAACAAATCAGAGGCATCACCTTCAAAATTATTCACTTCACGAGCAGGAATCATATCCCCTGGAAGGCTAGCTCTCCAATCAACTGAGGTAAAATCAGGATCAGCCGTCATTCTAATCGCATGTACCGCGTCATGCACTTCCAATACTGTTGCAACGACATTTAAGGAGGCGAGATCATTCACTATGGAACGAACATAAGCACTGTGAGTATCACGCAACTCAGGAATGGCTGCATAAATGGTTTGTGTCCCTTTAAAAGGCGGTGTTTTGGAGTCTCTGATCATTTTCATTTTTGCTGCATTGGCGGCCTTTAATTGATCAGAAGGCAAGCTATAGGGTCTTGTCATGAGCACAAAATAAACGCGCTCCTCGGCACAATACTGTGACATAAAATCAACACGTTCGTTAAAAAGATCATCTAGACTCAGTCCCAAGCGTTTTTGAGTTGCAACCGCTGGGCCATAGATTTTACGAATGGCTTTTTTAATATTCTGTTTATCGTGACTGAAATAGACTTGCAAGGCATGACCAGAACGACCCATCGCAGGCTGCAGTGCATTGGTTAACCCTTCAACTAAACGATTAAACTCTGCTGTACCGGCTAAAGAGGTTATCCCATCTATTTGCAAAACAGTCAGCAAAGAACCATCGTGATTTACTAGATCAGTTGAACTGTCTGCTGTCTCTAGATCACAGTATGATTCTGTGGTTTGTTTCAGAGAGGTGCTGAGCCATGAAAAAAAAACATCGAGACCTTCAAAAAAGGATTCGCTCAAATTGCCCATATTTTGTCCTTGTTTATTGGTGCAGTTTTCTATACTCAATTACGTTTCAGCGATTTCTTCCAATGCGCTGGCTGCCCAGCCTTCAATTTGTTTACGAAATTTTGCCATTGACGGCAGCAGACGCACGTCTTTTAACATTTTATCTGAAAATTCATCCGAAACATGACCGGTATCAATCAATAGATGACCAAAGATCGCTGGATCGCTGGTACCTTCGCCAAATTTCTCCTCAACAGCTTGCGATCGGAATTTAAAACTACGGTAAATGGTTTGCGCGCTACTTTTGTACCCCGTGTCATTGGTGATGGCACAAAAAACAACGTGGCATAGGCTATTCAGTTCAGATTGAGAGAGTTCTGGCAAATAAATCAGAGTTCCACCACCATAGCCGCCAACGCCTACAGATTCCATGAAAAAGCATTGAGCACAAAAACAACAAGCAGTGACTAGGTTATCTAATTTATTGTTATTGTAGTGACCATCTAGATTCACGACGTCTTGATGGATTTTAGCTTGAAAACCGCAAAACCGGCAGGTATACCGATCTCGTTGTAATACCCTTTCTTGAAATGCAGCAAATTTCGGATCCACTTTTCTTGCAGAATACAAACGCCAAGCATCTGGCGTTGCAATTAACCTTAACTCTAATGGTGTTTGTGCAAGGGTCATGAATTTGACTCGGTAGTGACATTTTTAAAAAAACAGACCACAGATGTATTGGATAAAAGAACATGCGCTATCTTGCCTGCCCTTTTATCCAAGCTACAAAATTAGAAAGTAGTCACACCTTTATTCGTAGATTGTGTAGCGGTCGTTCCAAATATAGAGTTACCAGTGATACCCAAGATGGTCGGTAAAAACAGTAGCGCCATAGCCACAATCAATAACCCAACAGGTTGACCAATGGGTGTTTGTGCTGGGTTGTCTTTGTGTGCCTTGAATTTCATAATGGCCCCTACTGAAAAGCCCATTCCCCCAATGTAGGCACTGGCAGTAATTAATTGAGTTAATTTTGCAAACGTGCCAGTGACATTGCTTGCCACGCTACCTAGAGTCAGTGACGTACTGGAGGTAGCAGCAAACGCTGCATCTGCTGCAAAAACTACTAAAGCAACCCCCACCATTGCTGTGATTACCGCTCGAGCTTGAGCTAATCTATGTTTTTTTTGATACATTGTTTTTTCTCCTTATTGATCAAACTCAGATTTTAAATACCGTTAAGCCCCAAACAACGTGTTATTTACTATTTGCAACGTGCCAACAATGTTCATCGCCATGATGCCCCCAAACACATGTGCTAGGCCTTTTCCAGTGCCGCCAGGGGGTTGCCCTTGCGATGCAGAACGAGCTATTAAAACCCATCCTCTGATAAAGGCAATCAAACCAACAACTTGCACAACCAAGGCAATGATAGGCCCTAGTGAACTGCCTTGTCCAAACAATGTGCTTAACGTTGAACTACCACTATCAATAGGTGCATAAGCTAAGATTTGAGCGCCTTGACCAAATGTGGTGTTCAAAAAAACTTGCACAGCTGTTGGCAGATAAATTAACATAGCACCTGCCAACAGATAAAACATCGGTTCTTTTAGACTGCCATGAGTAGACTGCTGCGTTTTTTGTTCGGCCAGTGATTTCATACTATATATTGCTTTCACGATAAAAGAAATACCCATTAACCAAGCGCTTGCTGAGATCAACTTGGTAACGGAATACAACGAGCTGGTAATGGTCGTCAACGAGAGGCTAGAAAATCCACTCGACATCAGACTGCTCATATCTGCCATTAACTGTCCTCTTGGCTAAATCGTATCACGCGGCCAGAACTGATGACGACGCGTCCCTGACGAGGGTCAATCAGAGAGACCCGCCCCAATCCTGCGATGACTGAACCCTCACGAACTGTTAATGTTGATCCGTTGCTGGCGATAAGCCATGCGCGCCCGGGAATGACCGCTTGGATGGCATAACTTAACGCCGGGACTCTTGTCCTGTGAGCCACATGTTTTATACTCCGCGCTTTTTTCATAGCTGCAGCTTCGGCCGTTAGTTGTTCAATTTGACGCGCTTGTTCTTCTACTTTAGAGGCATACAAGGACGTCAGACGATTTAGCTCAGATACTTGCGACATCATCTGATTGATGTTGTTGTTTATTCCGCTTAATTGATTATTGGTTGCAGCAAACTCTGATTGAATTTTATCCTGATTTGACTCTAGAGCGTTTAATTGTTGCGTCACTTTTTCATTCGACTGCTGATCAGGTACCGAGGCCATCACAGGTGTTCGGTTTATCGGCTCAATGTATTGCTTAACTTTGGTTTCTTGAATAACAGGGCTAATTTGAGCCGGTTTCTTTTTAATCGTATTAGAGGAGTGGATAAATGGATAAATCACCATGACCACGATAATCAGTGTAATGACGATCAAGACATTTCGAATGACCACCGATTTCCCTGAAAACGTTTTATTAATAATCGAAGGTTCTCCTGCAGCAGGAGATGATGCGCTATTTTCTGGAGAATACTCCATTGTATCCGAGCTGCCTTGGTCTGGATCGATAAACTCGTACTCATCATCATATTTCTCAATGTCTGCCATGTCCTGCCTGCTCAGTTAGTTTAATTTTAAAGTCTGTGTAAACAGAACGCCCACACCCGTACCTGCAAACAACTGAACCGTTGTTGGGCGAGTCATATTCTGTGCCGCGACCTGTCCCCATGCTTTCCCGACGGTTGCTAGACCAATAACCGCATTGTCCATGGTCGAACGACCGATGCCACTTTGGACGGTGGTGTTGGTCGTGCCACCGGTACCGCCTATAGATATGGTGGTATTGGACGACTGAAACGCATTGCCGAAGCCTTCTAAAAACGTCGATGCAAACAAAGAACCATAACGCGACAGATAATGGTGGTCCGTTTCACTCGATAATGCAGTTCGGGCGGTATTTGGATCAATAGCAACAGCACTTATTGAAACGGTATTGTCTTCACCAGGAATAGATAGCGTGTTAAAGGTCACAATCATTTTTTCGGCCTTGCCCGGAAGGTTAAAGCTTCCAATCAGCTTTGATCCCTGCAACTTACCAGACACAATTGTAGCCAAAAGAGGACCAGGTTCATCAGAGTTAACAGAAGTATCGATCACTGCGAACAGAATATCGCCTGTTTTGATCACAACCGTCCCTGTTGAATGAGATTCGGATGCCTGAGCAGATTCCGGATTCATGCCAGCTTGCTTCGAATAACTGCCCTCATGATAGGACTGTTTTTTATCCTCATCGTCATTGTTAGAACCAGCTGTATAGGTTTGCTGAGGAGAAACTCTCCAACCTTGCAATACTTGATTTGCAGCAGTCAACATGGCTGTACCTCGCTGCTGTATCTTTTGTTGGTAACGTTGAGCGGCTGCTTGTTTTTCTTGTTGACTTCGCATCTCCTCAATTCGTTTAGCATTGGCTTGGGCAATAGCCGCGGCAGTATTCATAGGCCGAGTCAAAACGGGTTGTAGAACTTCAGAGGGGACTGCCGGTAGAGCCGGCAATGCATTTAATCCAGCCACCACCGACAATCCTGCCTTTTCCAACTCGCCGGGATTAAAACCGGCTTTTTTTATTTGATCGGTCGTAAAACCAGCTGCCTGCAATTCTGGTACTGAAAAACCAGCCTGTTTTAACGCTTCCGCATTAAAACCAGCGGCTTTAAGTTGGTCGGCAGTGAATCCTGCCTGCTTTAAATCTGCAGCGCTAATACCTGCTTCTTTTAATTGCTTGAGAGTAAATCCAGCCTCTTTAAGTTGCTTGGCAGTAGCGCCGGCATCTGCGAGTTCTTTAGCAGTATACCCTGCGTTTTTTAAATCATTAATGCTCACTCCAGCATTTTTTAACTCAGCTGCAGTAAACCCTGCATTTCTTAGATCAGTTGGGGTATATCCAGCGGCTATCATTGCATTGGCATCACACCCCAAGGTTTTTTTAATCGTTTCAGCGGACACCTTCTGTTGGCGTGCTACTCTTAAGGCTTCAATATTGCATCCTGTTTTATTGACACCGATAGAAGCTAACCCTGTTGGCTGCATTGATTCCGCATCTTTTATTTCCGAAGCAGAAAACCCCGCACGAGCTAAGTCATCTTTAGTAAATCCTGCATTCAACAACTCCTGTGGCGTGAAACCTGCAGCTTTCAAAGCCGCAGCGTCCAAACCTGCGCTTTTTAAATCAGCAGCACTGTATCCCGCATTTTTTAACTCTTTAGCAGTAAATCCTGCAGCAATCAATTTGTCTGGACTAGAGCCAATGATACGACGAATCGCTGCAGCGGTGACACCCTCTGCACGTAATTTTGACAAACCATTTACCTCACCGGCCATTCGTCGAACATCTTTGAGATTGACCCCATCAGGGAGCCCTCCAGCCCGTGCTATTTCGGACTCTGAGAAGCCAGCGCCTTTTAATTCACCATCAGAAAAATCGGCATCTTTCATTTGTTGTGCCGTGAAGCCAACCCCCCGCTCGTCGCAGGCGGTATACCCACACAATCGTAGTCGGTTCGCACTCAAGCCACCCTCTTTTAGCTGCACAATATCAAATGATGCTGATTTTAATTCAGCGCATGAACAAATAGGGACTAAGTCACGAACAGTATATCCAGCATTTTTTAATTGTTTACAACTACACACGGCTTTCAAATCACTGAAGGATCCACCTTCTGTGAGAACTGAATTCATACTGGCTTTACTGCAATTATTTTTTTTCAAACTATTAACCCATGCCTGATGTTGCGTTTCGCCTGAGTTATCATTGAGTAATGCAGAAAAATCAACCCCCGCTTCCCCTTCTTTTTGCCCAATGATCTGGACTCCTTCACCAAAAGCATGTGTACGAATAATCGTTGGAATCGCACTTGCACCGGTTTTGCGAGCCAGTTCAGCTTGTTCAATATTCTGTGTAGCTTGAAGGGCTGCATATTGTGCAGTTTGGTTTATTGCACCAGGTGTCGATTGAATGCCACCCACGCTGTTAGTTAAACTAGCATCAGCATCCTGATTTCCTGCAAAAGAACTAAACTTAATCACGCCAATCACTATCGTTATCACCAATAATATTACCGTGAATAGGATTATGACCCTAGAGCGGGAGTTTGAAAAAAGTGCCTTGATGTTATCTTTTTTTCCGGCCATTTTATTATAACCCTTCTACCTTGAGTTGCATGACCTTGCCGTGCCAAGAAACCAACAATACCGGCGACTTCTGCATCTCATAAGCATGCATTCCATCGGCGCTTGTCATGCTTCCAAGCCAACCAGGCGACAATATCGTAAGATTTGTTCGCACAAACATCTTTTCATTGAGCATCCAGATTCGCGCATCACCGCCCGAAACCGTCAGTCTCCTACTGCCCGCTGGAGGCACACCATCCAGTACGTGTAACAATAGATCACTAGCAGAAGGTGGCAACCCATTGTCCATTACCAAGGTTTTAGCATTGGGGCCATAACCTTGAACACGCAAGTCCACTCGATAATCAACCGCCTTTTGTCCTGGGATGAGGGTCAACATGACCGGAGTATTTAGTCCTTTCAATCGAACTGCCAAGTTACCATAGGTGTATAAATTAGAGGCTTGAATAATCAATGTATTACCGGTCTTATCCCATTGAATATTAAAAGCAGATGGATCGCCCAAATCATACGCGCTGATAGGCCATGGGGAACCAGTAGAATCAAGAAAAACTAACGATGAAACAAACCCTTGAGACAAGCGAATCACCGGTGGGGTTGAACCAGGAGACAAATTTACAAATTGAGAGGTTGCCGTTGGTTTTGGTGGAGTGCCCGCTGTTGCAGTTTTTGCATACTCTTGGGTCTGGTACTGTTTTTTGATACGCATAATCTGCTCAGGAGTCAGCGGAAACAGTTGATCCGTCACATCGTCAAAGGCCAGTGAATCAATGGTATCTTTTTCAGACGTGGTAGGAACGGCATTGCCGACCGAGTTCATGACAATTGCAGGGGCCTCAGGCTTTGCAGGCACAGGCATTAAGACCTGTTTATTATTGGCTCCTTCAGATCCTGGTGACATGCGTTTTTGTAGCAATCGTAGTTGCTCAAGGGCTTGTTGAGTCGACGTCGAGTTATTATCCGCCCTGGCGTCAATGACGCAAGCCATTCCCAGAATTAACACACCCAAAATTGATGAACATTTCAGAACGGCTTGTTTATGTTTCATCAATCACCCCCACCCGCTGGCCCAACTACAAATTGAGAAATACCTATGCCACGTGGAGAGTTCAGCGTTGATACACGAGAAATTAGAATCGTCACGACATTGTTTTGTTGTGAGAATTCGCTAGCACTTTGATAGGTCACCAGTAAAGGCATTTGTACTCGCCATGCATACACCCCATTCAAAAGACCTTTTTGTAAAATTACTGGCGCTTTCGTAGCAACTGCAGAGACGATTAATTTTTTCGCTTTGACTGCAACTAAGTTATTTGACTCTTCTAAAGCCTTAATAAACTGATCCCAGCCTTCCGCAGTGAAAAAGCCTGAGGATGCTTGAAGTTCAGTACGGTAGTTTACAAAATTATATGAAAATGCAGCGATAGCCGCTTGGTTAGCCCATTGTAACACAGCTGAATCTGACTGATTGGGCTGATCTAGAGAAAAGAGTGGTGTAATACGGCCACTAATGCTTGTCGCAAAATATTTGGGCGCAGGAGGATGTGTCACGATATAAGTTAAAATGCCAGCCAACACAGCGTTACAAAGCATTGAACATAACAAAACAACCATGACTTTTCGTTGACCATCACGGTAAAAACTATTTCGCATTGCAACAGCGACTAAAGCATCTTCTGGCATAATATCCTCTCATTGCGGCATTGCTTTACTATTATCATTGTTATTTTGTTCGTCTGCAAGCAATGCAGAAGACGAGTTATTCTCGTGATTCATTGCTGTTAATTTTACGGGTGGAGTCACTCCATCTGTAGCATAAAAATCGTGTTCAGGTTGATTCGCACACTCATGATATATAGCTATGCCTAAAAACACATTCACTAGAACCGAAGCCAGTAAAATAGTCGATCCTAAACGATAAGTGTTTCTATAAAAACCAACTGACTGCCTTATTTTAGCCCAATTCGCCCTGCTCAATTGTTATCTCCACGTTAAGCAACCGCTCGTCTAAATGTGATTTCAATTCTAGAAACGGGTGAGCCATCACCATATTGTTTAAAGGCTCCCATAGGTTTATCACTCCCCAAGCCTTGTGTAAAGATAAAGCGTGTGTCTATGTCTTGAGACCAGAGGTATTCAGCAACAGCGCGAGCACGTGCTTCTGTCAAAGCATGCTCGCGCTTTGGAGAAACATATTTAGTGCTGTATGCCCTAATGTTCACATTGATCTTTCGAAACTCTCTTAAAAAACAGACTAAATCATTTAATAATTGGTACGAGCCCCATGTCAATTGAGGTGATTGCGTTGCGAATAAAAGATGAGATGGAATGCTCACTAAATAATCTTGCCCCATCGTGATAACTCGCGCACCGTTATTTGTTAACCGGGTTTGCCATGCATTAATTTGTGCATCTGACGCACCTGCGACGTGTGTGGGCAAATTGCTCATGGATTGTGGCATGTTGGGCTGACACCCTATAAGGCACATAGGAACAAGCAAAGTCATTAACTTTGCTATTAAACCCGAATTGTCACCATTCAATCGTCTCAAACTAAATCCCAGTGGCAAAATTAAACAAGACCCTATATGAATAAAACCATACAATGCAACGCGTTACAAGCTATGATTGTAAAAATAACCTAACTACTCACCTTATCTTTCGCCTGATCTCGTTCTCGTTTTATTTTTTCAGCTAGAATATGCACAAGACCCGCCAATTCATCTGGACTTATCATGTCTCGTTCTTGAGGAGGATAATGTGTAGCTGTTTGGAAATCTTTGATTAACTCATTTGCAATGGTCCCTGATAGACTGTCTTTTTCACCCGTCAACCGTTCTATTGACATCATGTGATTGCGTGTTTCGTTAATCGGTAATAATGACTCTGAAAAACGAGCAAGATCCCTAACTAATAATGGTGGCGCGGTAGGTGAACGCTGCAATGGTGTGAAAATAGTTAACGTACCGGATACCGCTCCTTCAATCAACTCTTCAATATTATCCGGCTCATTATGTTTGTGAAACGCCATGAGCGCGGCAACCCCTCGTTCAATCGGTTCAACAAGTGTTGATTCACGCAATGCCTTGGTAATTAGGCCAATTTCTTCGCTCTCAACGTTTTTGCTAATATCAAAATTTTGACTCTCAAGTACACTTTTAAACTCGGTCAATTGTTTCTGTAGTTTAACCAAATACTCATCAGGCGGTGGTTCCACTTTCAAAAACTGATTTAATTTAAGCTTTTTAACCGGTTGTGGATTGGCATAAAACATTTTAGAACGCACTATTTTTGATTTAAAGAAAATATGCGCTTCACCTTCTGTTTGTTCTTTTAAATCAAGCAAATCGATACGGGCTCGACGTTCACTCGACGAACTCTTGGTGTCCATGTATGCATTCGTCACACTGCCCTCTTTCGTTTGAAACGAGTCTACCTTGGTAACATAAGCTTCACCGGCAGTCTTGGTGAAAAAATCCCATGTTTCATGAGGATCCTCAAGCTTCATGCAAATTTTAATGTTAGTATTTGCGCCAATTGATGCGGCCTCTTCTTTTGAAGCCTTTTGAAACGCGGGTAAATCCTGCCCTGCAAAGATAACAGAAAAACCCAATGAACGAGCCTGTGCAGGTACCACTGCAAATCCTTGCACAGCGTAATATCCGTACTCATCAAGAATACATAAAAAAGGCGTTGGTGCGTTGGTTGGTTTTCTCTCAATGACGTCGCGATAATCTCCTTCTACTTCCGTACCAAGACCTGCGGCCATCATCGCTTTTAATGAAGAAACGATAATTTTACCCAAGTTAGACAATTCATCTGGGGACTTTTCTAGAGCGGGTAATAACACCACTAAGATGCGTCGATTTAATACCACGTCCTTAAAATCTACTTCAGCCAAATTTGTCCGTAGTATATGACCATACGTATCGGCTAATGATGAAAAACTGCGTACGAGCTGCATGGTAATAAAGCCATGCTGCTCTAATACTTGAGAGACTTGCTTACCTTTCTTCTCTTTATTGTAACCTGGTAATGTTCCAAGGTAATTACGTAGAGGATCAGTGACCACTTTCGGGATGGATTCAATATTTACCCCTTCTTGATCGTCGCGTGGGAAAATTTTATCCACTACAATGGATTCAAGGCGGTCGAGTGAGAAATAATTCCGAATCGTGTTTGCATCTAGAAGAATGGCTCCTTCATCTCGCATATAAACCAACACACGCATCAAGGCTTCCACAAAAGCAATGGCTCGCCCTTTCCACATGTCACCATCGGAAGATTGACTGGCTCCACCCATTAAGCTAACAACAAGGTTGGTCAACATACTCGACGAACCTTGGCAAAATGGATTCATCGTATTTGACAAACGTCTTTCCTGTGGACCCACAATGTCGCGAGCACCGGTCATAAAGTTGATTAACAGCAAGTCGTCTTCACGCCCCATACTGCGAACCATGGAAAAAATTGTTGCGTAAAGGGAGTTATCGCCTTTTCCATCGACGTAAATAAACCCGCTACCTTGAGTTAAGGCATTGAACGCGATTGAGGTTAAGGCGACGGTTTTACCACTACCTGTTGAGCCAAACACCAGCGCATGAGTACGCATGTCTTCATTAGCAAACCACAACTCTTCATTGGTTTTAAGATCATTTCCAAAAAAAGCTATGCCACGCGCCATGTTAGGGATTTTTATGCCCGGTTTTAAATCGTTGTAATCTAAAATATGCGCGACTTGAGGCAATCGAAACGGCAACATTTTTTTTCGTGAGTAGCCATAGGCAAAGAAACTAAGTCCTATTAAAAATAAAAATGACGCGGCCTCTGGTAAAAAGTAGGAAGAGACAGCCAATACTGTCAAAAAAATAGCAACGTTTGTTGGTTTTCCGCAGAAATCAGCAACACGCTGGCCTATCGTTCGCGTGTCACGCAACAGTTTGCTAGGATCTAACTCATTCCGGGAATCAATACCTCTCATCATGGCTGTAACCCCTGTAACTCCGATGGCGATAATTTAATTTCTTTAACCGCTATTTCTAATGCCCGGATGGCTTCATCAATCATGGGTGTCAATGATCGACGACCTGTAGTCCGCTCAGCAACCCAATGTGCAAAAGGCCCGCCTACTTCAACATAGGGCGTTTGCCTCCCCACGCAATTCAGCATATACCATAATCTGCGATCCACTGTCTTTAACCATAAAAAATCAGAGCTGGGCATCACACCATCATCGCGAGATCCCAACAACAATGAACCCATCACAGTTAAAAGATAAGCATGCTGATTCAACAAGAGCCGAACATTTTCAGATTGCTGGTATTTTTGCAGCACACCTTTGGCCACACTATAATCAGGCTTGCCTTCAGCCACACTTTTATCCAAGGCCGCCAATATTTTAAATGCAGCGGCTTTGTCACGATTCATGCGAGCCATGAAAACAGCCGCGAGTGCTGCAGCATGTGGAGGGCAATGCTCAAATCCATTCCACACTGGGCCCAATTGCAGTGTAAACACTCGTTTTGCATCCCCTCTACGAATCCCTGCAGTTAATTCATCCCCAGGTATTGGATTGTCCATCAACGCATCATTTTTTTTGAGTAATTGATGTTTTCGAGCAAACTCCATAGGTGTGAGCGCCATCGCCCAAGGGCCAGTATTGATGTCAGTATTCACTAGATCCTGTTTAACAACAGGCATGATCGCAGGCCAATTCTGTTGCTCTTGTGCCCTCAACGTTTTCATACTGTGTGCACGTCTATATTTGAGTGTAATGTCCGATCGATAAAGCACTCCCCCTAAGATGGCAAGAATGACAATCACCGGGTAGCGAATGTAACTACCGACACTCGCCATGAGGATGTCTAACTGAGCGAGTTCAACTGACGCTGGATCAACGGTATCCATAATATAAATATCGTTGGCTAGTTCCGTGCCACCGACAAAAAAATACATCAATTTAGCTTGTAAGTTTGTCAGAAAAAAAACAAAGGCAACGATATACTGATGTGCCATATACCAAACCAAGACACCGATCAACAAGACGCCCACTGCCGTCCAGATAGGCCCCATCGAGTTATCAGCACCCTGTCCCTGTTGTTGAGCCATAGAATTACTTCAGATAAAATAGTTTAAGATAGTATATACCTATCACAGATTAGATGCTTTGTGCAATCAAGAGCGATCACATGTCACGGCTGTCGCATTAAAATTTGATCAACCTGCCGTAGGTTGGGCCTTGGCCCAACAATCTAGCTATTAGATTTCGTTTTATTTGACGAAGAGTAAGAAATAAGATCAAATGCCACATTCAAATTTTGATGAGGTGGCACGATGCAT
>CANJSM010000040.1 GCA_947477015.1 Legionellaceae bacterium | reverse complement strand
CTAAGTCCTGAGCAGTGTAGGCTAGTCTGTCAGTCCATGAGGAGTTTATGGCCTGCGCTGATTAAATCAGGCCAAGACTTTGCAGAGGTACTGGAACACCTAAACGTTGAGCAACGCACAGCTGTCTATGAGGTTATGACAGGGGAGTTTCCTCGTCTGATTCAATCAGGCCAAGACGTTGGTGATGTCCTTCAATACCTTGATCCTGAGCAACGCACGGCACTATACGAGGGCATGAAAATGGAGTTGCCTCGTCTCATTAGAACCGGCCTTGATTATGCCGCAGTAATAGAGCACCTAGATGCAGCGCAACGTGGCGCGGTGTATGAAGCCGTGAAGAGTAGGCTTCCTGAGATAATTAAGTCTGGCAATGATTTGTTTGAGTTCATTGCCGTTATAGAGCCAGAGCATCGTAGCGCGGTCTTTGAGTTGATGCGCAGCGAACTGCCGACACTCATACAAACGGGTGAGCAATTATCCAATTTAATGCGATTACTCCCATCAGAGCAACGTGTTGAGCTGCTCACTTTAATGGGAAGTCGCTTACCGAACATCTTACGCTCGGCTTGGGATGCGGGTTATTTGTTGCTGGTTTTACCTGAAGATCAACAATCTATCGTCAAAGGGCTTCCTGAGTTTATCTCGGGGCTCACGAAATTAACGAATCAACAAGAGGTTGTGATGGCGCTTGCTTTGGCAGTATTGGCCAAGGATGTTGCGGGTATTAAACAGCACATCAACACGCTTCTTGAGCCAGAGGTTAAAGCGTCATCGTTGAAAGGGCGGCTATTTGAATTAAAGCAATGGATCCAACCCAGCGTTTTATCCCGTGAACAACTGATGTCAAGCATGGAGCCGATGTGGAGAAAACACATTGAGGGTGCGTTTACTGAGGGTGCAGCGACACGTTATGAAACAACACTTTCAGCACGGCAAAAATAAGCTTTCTCTTGTAAACAGGGTGAGCAGCTAGCGTCAGTAGTTCGCCGATAGAAAAACAAAAAAACTTGACCAGATGGCTCTAATAATGTACATTATCGTTTTTGGTTTTTTAATTAAACAGATAGACATTATGAAGGCATGTGTTTTGTTTGTTAATCAGCGGATATAAGGGGGTTGGGGATGCCAAGATTGCACATTATTTTAACTTGTGACGGTGGCGCTGGTCATAAGTCAGCGGCTGAAGCTTTGCGAGCGGAAGCACTTGCAGCTAATGATACGGCTGTGGTCATTAATACCACGCGTACAGGTTGGTTTAGTGGTGGTGGATTGGATATCACTTATGAATACGACCATTTATTTCCTGCTGGACTTGTTGATTTAGGCCCTTTTGCGACAAGATGGTGGGATTGGGCGCAAAGAAACAGTCAAGTTGAACTGCTTCGTTTTTTTGCGAACTTGCGTAAACTATCCGTTTTATCTATTCCTTCTTTTCGTCATAGAACTTATTGTTTGCTGAAAGAACGCCAAGACATTGACACTTATACGGACGTCATTTTTCATAATACGCAACCCAATTGCTTGCAAGCATTGGTTTTTTCGGTAGCTAGATATAACCGTGAAATTAACGCGTATAATGAGGAAAACCCTGGGCCCCGCCGAAATACCGTTAGATATGTGAATCACTTTACCGACATGCCTACATTGCATGCTGAAATGTTTATAGAAGAAATTGCTAAAATTAATGTTTCTGATTTAAATGATGCTCAATTTGAGTTGCGAACTAGACCTCCGATAATTGAGAATAAATACCCTTCGTTGTTAACCTCAAACGACTATGAATCAATTTATCATAAAAAAACCAAGAAATTTTATCCTAACCTGTATTTGGATTTACTCGATAATCAAACTCGAGTGAAATTTGTAGATGGTCCTATTCGTTCGGAATTTTTATTGCGTAAAGATAGTCCTGCATTGAGACAAGATGGGATTTGCATTCAATTTAAAGACCAACAAGAGTTTGCGCGTCTTAATAATAGCTTATCCAACACGATGAGCGCATTTGATCCAATACAGTCGAATAGCACAATACCACTCGACGAAGATGTTGAAGTGGTGAGTTTGATGTTAGGGAGTCAAGCCTCTATAGAGGGTACGTTGAGTTTGGTTCAAGAGGAATTGACCGTTGTTAGTGCGTCTCATAAAGTCAAATATGTATTTGTTTTTTGTGGGGAAAATAGACCCCAAGACGGCTTGGTTTTATATCAGAAGGTGTTGGATATAGCGGAAACAGTGAATAAGGCGCCTGATAGTCTGATTCGGATTCTCCCCTTAACCAATCAGCCGGGGAAAATGATTGCAAATTTATATTCCTTGGCCGACAGAGTCATTACTAGACCTGGTGGCATTTCTATCATGGAAATTGAAGCGGTTGCTAAACGTGCTAACATTTTTGTTTTTACTGAACTCAGTAAGCTAGATAAATTATTCAATACCATGTTGAATCGTTCAGTTGAGGACCTTGAACAACAATATAGTCTGGAAAAATCATACAAGCGGTTTTCTGATTTAGTGGCTTGGGAGGCAGGGAATGCGCTGCATGCTCAGAATGCATGCAAAGACATCAGCGGAAGGACGCGTGTGGTACCGGTTAATGTGTACACTTTCCGCAAGGAGCTAACGCTGATGAATAAAAAAGAACGTATTGTTGATCTGTTGAATAAACAACAATACAGCGTGGCCTTCGATGAGTTAAGTTCTGATGCTGCATTAAATGCATTTTTTATGACAGGCGATGATGTGGGGGTTGATTTAGCTTGTCTCGTTGAAGTGTCTCAATTATACCGTCATCTTTGTCTGGAGTTGTCCGATCTGATTCAAAAAAATAAGTCGTTGGTCGGATTGAAAAATGGTCCTCAAGATACGCTGGACATGATTACCATGGGTAGTCACGCTATTGTTGAACGATTAATGAAAAATGAAGAACCAGTGTGTGTTTTAAAGGACGCTTTAAGCCAGACGGCTCAAATTAAAGGCTCTTTAGATCATGCTATTAAGGCTGTTAAAAAATCAAACATTGAAAATAAAGGCCACATTATTATGGGGTTAGAGTTTTTGTCCCGCGCTTTTTTGAATTTTTTCCGATTTATTTTCAGATTAAAGCCTGCTTATGAGCCGATTGATGAGTTAAAAAATATAAGAAAGGATATTTTCGCCGCAATTAATCGCCCAAGTATGTCAAAATTGGAATTATCTGATGATGATAAAGCACTACTATACCAACCTTTAGTAGATACCGATGTCAATAAACTACAATGGTCGGCATTGGATCGCATTATCGCTAACATTATTCAAACGGCTCCACTGCAAAAGCACAAAACCTTTAGAATCAAAAAAGAAGATTATCCTGAGTTGATGCAAGACTTTTTATATTGTGGACGAGCCGATGGTGATGAACCTAGTTTATATGCTATTTGCAAAACACTAGGTCGAGGTTATTGGGGTGTTACATCTTTTCTGCAAAATCGCCATGGAACTTCCGCGGTAATGAAGGAATACTTTCCGATTGTACGCAGAGGAATAGTACCTGTTTCAGAATCAAATGAACTGCGTAGTTTAAATAAAATGCATGTATTAATTCACCATGATAAGTGTTCTTATCTTGGTGAGGATTATTCCAGTGACTACATTTCAATTCAAAAATATATTCCTGGTCAAACCTTGAAGCGTTATTTAATGCAAGATAATTTAAGCTGGTTCCAGACGAAGAAAGTGCTTTCCGATTCTAAAAAATATAGACTGTCTGTTTCTATTGCTGTTGGATTGAAGCATCTTATAGACAAAGGAATTACTCATGGCGATATTCACTCAGATAATCTACTCATTCAAGAGAATGGGGAACATGAAATCAGCTCGACGTTTGTGGACTTTGGACTATCACAGATGGAAAAATATCCACGTTTAAATTATAAACCGGATGTCCCTCCGAACATTAGTGCGCCGGAGCTGCTTCGAGCGAGACGTCTTCATGAGGAGCAAGAACACGGCGGGGTTACAGGATCCGATAACTGGCTAGAGTATCCATACTCAGATAAGTCTGATATTTATTCTCTCGGTATTTTATTCAAAGACTTGGGTATTGATCCGACGCTTACTCAAAAAATGACCGCCGAAAAAGTTGATGACCGCCCCAATATTAATGAAGTGCTGTCGACTTTAGCCGACCAGTTGAATGCTCTTGAGGAAAATGTTGGCTTTGAAGAACGCCCTATGCAACAACACGCCTCTGCTGTCTTTTAGCCTATACCTAGAGTAGCATTTTTTTTAGCTGAAGGTGAGAAATCCAGACCGAGTTACACGTGAAACTCGGTCTGGATTTTTTACTTTAATCCACTTAATGGCATCTCGATTTGATGTCGTTCATGATCGAATAGACCTCGTTGTCACCAATCACGATGTGATCCAATAATTGAGTGTCAATCAATGCAAGCGCTTCGCGTAAACGATGGGTGACTGCGATGTCATGACTGCTTGCATCGGCTAATCCTGAGGGGTGATTGTGTGCGATAATGAGGGCTGCGGCATTGTGCTTCATCACCCGTTCAATGATAGGCCGTGAATAGACCGTTGCGGTGTTAATGGTTCCGGTGAACAGTTCTTCATAGCATAGTATGCGGTGTTGACTGTCGAGAAATAGGGCCACGAAGGTTTCGTTTTTTTTATCGCGTAGTTGGCGTTTAAGAAAAGCATGGGTGGCGTGAGTGTTGGTTAATTGTGTGTCTTTCTGTAGACTGATAAAATCACTGCGTCGACATATTTCTCGAACTGCCTGCAATTGAATATAACGCACAACGCCAAGTCCTGGTACTTGTTGAAACGTGTCTAAATCACTATTGAGGACCGTTCGCATGTCACCTAGATGTTTCATCAGATCATGAGCGAGCTGTACACAGGATTTATTTGCACTGCCAGAACTGATGAACACGGCTAATAATTCCGTGTCAGAAAGGCTTTGTGCGCCGCAAGTTAATAGTTTTTCACGCACGCGTAGTTCGCGTGCCAGAGGTTGGCCTGTCATTTTTATTCCTTTATGGCGAGGTTTGTGTTTTGATCGAGTATATTTTTATAAAAAAAGACTGACTATGCAAGATTTTATTGATAAAAAAATAGTGTTGGGTGTTTGTGGTGGGATTGCGGCGTACAAGTCAGCTTATCTTGTGCGCGAATTAACCCGCCTAGGTGCGCAGGTGCGAGTGGTCATGACGACCTCAGCTCAAGCCTTTATTACGCCCATGACCCTGCAGGCATTGAGTGGTCATGAGGTGCGTTGTGAATTATTTGATTCTCAAGCTGAGCGTGCTATGGGGCATATTGAGCTGGCGCGCTGGGCTGATTATTTACTAATAGCCCCGGCTACTGCAAATTGTTTGGCGAAAATGGCGAATGGCTTGGCGGATGATTTATTATCCACGATGTACTTGGTCGCTGAAACACCGGTGATTGTTTGTCCTGCCATGAATCGGAGCATGTGGGCGCATCCCGCAACGCAAGCTAATTGTGAGACCCTTGCTCGGCGTGGGGTTGTTTTTGTCGGGCCGGAGGAGGGTTCGCAAGCGTGTGGTGAAACAGGTTTGGGTCGTATGAGTGACCTAGATAATATCATCTCGGCACTGCGCTTGCTTGCTGTTAAATCGCTGTTAAAAGACCAACATGTTTTAATTACGGCAGGCCCGACTCATGAGCCAATTGATCCCGTTCGCTATATTGGCAATCGAAGTTCTGGCAAGATGGGGTATGCTTTAGCGCAAGCTGCGATCATGGCTGGGGCTCGGGTGACGTTGGTGAGTGGTCCAAGCTCTTTGCCAGTACCTGCTGGCGTTGCTTTTTATCGCGTGGGGACAGCGCAAGAGATGTTAGATTGTGTGATTGAGCATTCCCAACCGGGCATGATTTTTATTGGAGCGGCCGCGGTTGCTGATTACCATGTGCAACAACCTGCAGAGCATAAGCTTAAAAAAAGTGCTGATGCTCGCTTGGTATTGAATCTAAGTCTGAATCCAGATATTTTGGCAACCGTGGCTGCTTCTGGAAAAGCCCAGTTTGTGGTTGGGTTTGCTGCAGAAACCAATCATCTGGTGGAATACGCTCGAGCAAAATTAAACGCTAAACAGTTGGATATGATTGTGGCTAATCAAGTGGGGGTCGGATTAGGGTTTGATGCGGACGATAACCAAGTGATACTCTTGACCCAGGATCGACAAATAGATTTGGAACGGGCCCACAAAACGCGAATCGCAGGCCAAATCATTGCAATTATTGCTGAAAATATGCACAATGCGGCACAGTGAACAGGCCCTTAATTAATATACAAGGACAACTATGGAACAAGCTATTCAAATAAAAATTCTAGATCCCCGTGTTGGTGATTCTATTGCATTACCCAGTTATGCAACGCCTGGTTCAGCGGGTCTTGACCTGCGTGTTTGTATTGATGAACCCATACAAGTTGGCGCTTCTGAAACGGTTTTACTGCCGACAGGTTTGGCGATTTATATTGCTGATCCCAGTTTGGCGGCTGTCATTTTACCGCGCTCAGGTTTAGGTCATAAGCATGGTATTGTTTTAGGTAATTTAGTGGGTTTAATTGACTCTGATTACCAGGGTGAATTAAAAATTTCTTGTTGGAACCGTAGTCAAGAACATTTTACTATTAATCCGGGCGAGCGCATTGCACAATTGGTTTTTTTGCCGGTGGTTCGTGCGGCTTTTTCTGTGGTTGAGTCCTTTACTGAAACCAGTCGAGGGGAAGGTGGGTTTGGTAGTTCAGGGAGAGCATAATGGGACATAACTATCAGCACAGGCTTATCGATCGAAGCGTATTTAGAGCTTATGATATCCGTGGCATTATTGGCCAACAATTGGATGATGATGCGTTTTACAGTGTGGGACGCGCCATCAGTTGCCGTTTACAGGCCTTAGGTCGTCAAGATATTCTTGTGGCGCGAGATGGCCGTTTAACCAGTGATCATTTAGCTCGTGCATTAGTGCAGGGTTTTTTAGATAGCGGTATTAACGTGGTCGATTTGGGCGCTGTGGCAACGCCTGTGATGTATTATGCGACGCATGTTCATGGCATTGACAGTGGTGTCATGGTAACGGGTAGCCATAATCCTGCCGATTACAATGGGATCAAAATGGTACTAGCCGGAACTACGCTGGCCGATGCAGATATTCAATTGTTGCATGAGTTAGTGATGGCAGGTGAGTCTATTAAGGGGCAAGGTCAGTATCAATCGTTTGATATCATGCCTTCTTATATTCAGCGCATGGTCAGTGACGTGGTGCTTAAGCGCCCGTTGAAGGTTGTTGTCGATTGTGGCAATGGCATTGCTGGACCGATTGTACCTCAAGTCATTAGGGAGCTGGGTTGTGAGGTGATTGAATTGTATTGCGATGTGGATGGTCGCTTTCCAAATCATCATCCCGATCCGACCGTTGAAGAAAATCTGGCTGATCTAAAGGCCGCTGTGGCATTCCATCAGGCTGATATTGGTTTGGCCTTTGATGGTGATGCAGATCGTCTCGGTGTTGTGACGAATACAGGGGAAATGATTTGTCCAGATCGATTAATGATGCTCTACGCACGCGAAGTCCTGACACGAAACCCTGGTGCTACCATTGTGTATGATGTTAAGTGCTCCTCTCATCTTGCTGGTGTGATTACTCAAGCCGGTGGTGTGGCCAGAATGTGTCCGACTGGGCATTCGATTGTTAAGCGGGTGATGAAAGAAGAGCACGCTGCACTGGCTGGTGAAATGAGCGGGCATCTGTTTTTTAAAGACCGCTGGTATGGTTTTGATGATGCATTGTATAGCGCATGCCGTTTGTTGGAAATATTAAGTATGTCCTTTGACACAGCAAGCGAGCAATTTTCTGCCATTCCTAATAGCGTTAACACGCCAGAAATTAAAATCTCTATTAATGATGATGAGAAATTCAATTTTATGACGCTGTTTTGTGAGAAAGCAAGTTTTCCTGGCGCGCAGTTGATTACAATTGATGGCTTGCGAGTTGAGTTTGCCCATGGTTGGGGATTGGTGCGTGCATCAAACACCACGCCTTGTTTGGTGGCTAGGTTTGAAGCCCAAGATCTGGAGAGCTTGTGTGAAATCAAAGCCTTGTTTAAGGCGCAACTGCAAGTGATTCATGATGGATTGGTGATTCCGTTTTAGGATTAGATGCATTAAGTTAACGCGATGTTCGACTTTTTGAACTACATGTAGGTTGGGCCAAGGCTCAACCTACTCAACGCTTTTTAACCGGGCACAATATAGCATCACGTATAAATCTTGCTGTTCTTGCTGTCTGGCCACTATTTTTTCTTCAAATAGAATTTCCAAATTGTGCTCATCGCATAACTGATGCAAATAATCCGGATGATGGCAAAACCGTGCGCTGTCTTGTAAGGCCCAGGGTTCATCTAGGCTGATTTCACTGCTAAATACAAATAGACCCTGTGGCGTGAGCCGTTGTTGTAGGGCATCAAATAAAGGGCGCAAGTCGCCAGAGTAGGGCAACACATCGGCTGCGACAATCAGATCATAGTGTTGTGTGTTTTCTTGTAAATAACCGAGTAGCTCAGCCTCCACCAATGTATCATAGACGCCTTTTTCACGTGCTTGTGCTAGCATTTTTACTGCGATATCAAGGCCTGTAAGATGCACGCTTACTTCACGCAATACCACGCCGCTTAATCCCGTACCACAGCCTAAATCTAGGGTGTGTTTAAATTCAATGTAGCCTAATCCGTGCAATGCCCGCATGATATTGTGTGGCAGCGTGTATTTTAGTGAGTCTCTCATGTGTTGGTCATAATACAATGCGTAGTTATTAAATAAATTGCTGACATAGTCAGGACAAGGCTCTGGGTTTTTTTCATCGCCTGTCAGCGCATGCAACATGAATCGACTGGCCGTGTCTTTAGGGTTGGCTTGTAGTGCGCGTTGCAGCAAGGTGATGGCTTCTGCTCGGTTGCCCAAGCGAATTTGAATCGCTGCTAAATTATTTAGTGCGGCAAAATGCTGATGCTCCGAGGCTATAATCGTTTCAAAATGAGTGATGGCCTCTTTTAAATGACCCAATGCCATTTGTGCGACCCCGCTGTTGTATAAGTATTCTGTGTTATCAGGGGCGTCTGCTAACAGTACATCATAATGCTTCAAGGCATTTTCAAAGCGATCATGGTGAATAAACGTGGCTGCGATATTGTTCCTCGCTTCTACGCAAGTAGGTTCAAATGCCAGTGCCTTTGTAAAATAATCAATGGCTATTTGCCCTTGTTCTCGCTTTAACGCAATAACGCCTAAATTGGTTAATGCAAACACATGGTCTTCTTTCAGGGCTAATACCTGTTGAAAGGCTTGTTCAGCGGCATCGAGTAACTGCTCATTCAACTGTAAAACGCCGAGATAAAAGTGTGCTTCAATGTTTTCTGGTTCCAGTGCGATGACATTGGCAAACTGTTTTTTGGCAGCATCCAACTCATGCTGTTTTAATAACAATAGACCTAAATTGTAATGCGCGCGAGTCATGTCTGGTTGGGCATGCACGGCGGCTCGATAGTGCTTTAAAGCAGGGTAATAATTATTTTGCAACGTGAAAATGTTGGCTAGATTATTGTGTGCTTGGGCATAATTGGGTTCAAGCTGAAGAGCTAGTTGATAGTGCTCAATGGCTTTATCAAGGTCATTTAATTGTTTATAGGCATTACCTAAATTGTTATGCAAGTTCGCATCGTCAGGCTGCAAGGTCAGTGCTCGGGTAAAGTGATTGATTGCGGTTTGTATCTTATTTTGGTGTGCGAGAGCCAGTCCAGAAAAACGCAAGGCGTCTATATGGTTTGGCTCTTTTGTAAGCACTTGTTCATACAGTTGGATGGCTTGGGCCCATTCACCCTGTTGTTGTAATTCAAGTGCTTGTGACAATAGAGTTGAACGGTTTGATTCCATGGTTAATTTATACCAGTAGTTGGTGCAGTTGTTTGAGTGCCATCGCTCGGTGACTCAGGGTGTTTTTGACAGACGCGGGTAATTCAGCCAGTGTGCATTGATAGTCGGGTAGATAAAAAATAGGGTCATAACCAAAGCCTAAGCTACCCCTGCATTCGCGGCTTATTTGACCATGAAATATTCCTGTGGCAATTACGGGGGTGGGATCATCGGCGTGTTGCACCAATGCAATGGCGCAATAGAAATAAGCTTGTCGTTCTTCATCAGGAATGTCAGTCAAGCGAGATAGGAGTAAATCGATATTGTCTTTGCTGGTTGCGTTAGGTCCCGCAAAGCGAGCAGAATAGATGCCTGGCGCGCCATTTAACGCCTGAACCACGAGTCCTGAATCATCAGCAAGAGAGGGTTGATGACTGATACGACTGGCATGACGGGCTTTAATAATGGCATTTTCAACAAAACTTAACCCTGTTTCTTCGGCATCAACAATGCCTAATGAGGTTTGTGAAATGCAGTGAAAAGTGGGGAGCATGGTTTGGAGCTCGGCTATTTTGCCGGCATTACTGGTGGCTAAAATCAGGTTTGTCATTGGAGCTATCTCGCTTGTTGATGAATAGGATATGTGGAGCACTGAAACAGTGTTGTTAATGTATCAGGACATCCTATCAGGTCTTTTTTGGCCTGTTTAGAGAGTGTTTTAATATATCGCTCGATTTTTAATGCTTCAGATTTGCTGTCAAACGTCGACCAGCTTTGCGCTATTTTTATTGGTTTAAAGCTTCGTGTGTATTTGCATTTTGTTGTGCCGTCTAGATGTTCTTGATAACGACGAGCTATATCGGTTGTGTAACCGGTATAGTAGCTGCCATTGTCGCATTGCAACATGTAGATGTAGTAGTTTGTCTCAGTCATGGTTTTCTAGCTATCCTGAGTTTGCCATCAATGCATTCGCTACTTTGGATTGATTTTTTTTCCCGAGTATTTTGCAAATTCTGTCCCCCGTTTCAACCATTTTAAAAATATCAACGCCCGTTTCAATGCCTAAGCCATGCATAAGGTAGAGCACGTCTTCAGTCGCTACATTTCCGGTGGCGCCTCTGGCATAAGGACAGCCGCCTAGTCCTGCAACAGAACTGTCGAAGCGGGTGATGCCGCAATCTAAGGCGGCATAAATGTTGGCTATCGCTTGTCCATAGGTGTCGTGAAAATGCATGGAAATGGTGGTGAGGGGGTGGTTGGCGTTTAAAGCGGTGATTAAGGCTTTAGTTTGTTTGGGGGTGCCCACTCCAATGGTGTCGCCGAGACTGATTTCATCTGCGCCCAAATCTATCAGTTGATTGCTAACCATAACGACTTGCTCTGGGCTGATATTGCCTTCATATGGGCAGCCCAGTACGCAGGATATATAAGCGCGAATCCGAATGTTTTCAGCTTTTGCCATGGCCACGACGGGTTCAAAACGGGCAAGGCTGTCGGCTATTGAGCAGTTGATGTTGTGTTGATTGAATTGCTCACTTGCCGCAGTAAAAATGGCAATTTCTTTGACGCCTGCTGCTATTGCTTTTTGCATGCCTTTTTCATTTGGAACCAGCGCTGAGAAGTGCACGCCCGCAGGTTTGTTAATCGCGCGAAATACCTCCTCGGCATCCGCTAGTTGGGGAATGGCTTTGGTTGAGACAAAACTGGTGACTTCGATATGCTTTAAGCCCGTTTCTGTGAGTGCGTTGATGAGATCAATTTTGCTGCGAGTGGGCACAAATAAAGATTCATTTTGTAAGCCATCTCGTGGTCCCACTTCAATCAACGTAACAAATGAGGGTTCGCTCATGGTGGGGCTGCCTCCAAAGTAACCAGCTGTGCGCCTTCGTTGACTTGCGCACCGATGTTATAAAAAATTTCTTTGAGAATTCCATCTGTCGGGGCATGAATGGCGTGTTCCATTTTCATCGCTTCCAAAATCATGATGCAGTCGCCAGCTTTGATGGGATCGCCAATGCTTTTCATGACGGCGACTACTGTGGAGGGCATTGGAGCGGTCAGTTGGCCTTTTGGTGTAGCACTGTCAAGGGGATGGTGTTCTTTATCTTGGTGCTCAACGGTAATTGGGCCTGATTCGGTGTAAAAAATAAATTTTTTGGGGTGCCTTTCTACTAGAGCTTGGTGGCTTTGGTTGCTCATTTCTATGTGAAGGGTTTTGTTGTTTTGCACACAGTGAATGAGTTCCTGAGGATAGAGGGAGGAGCTTGATTCGAGAGATCCTTCACTGCGTTCAGGATGACGTGTGTTTTGTTCAGTGTGTTGGATGGCAATCATCACTTGATTGCCACTAATCGGCGTGATGTTAACGGTATATTCCTCGTCATTTACGACATAGCTTGCATGCCACTGACTGCTTAAATTCATTTGCCAACCCAACGTATCAGCGTACAGGCTGTCTGGGGTTTGTTTTGCGGCCAAATAATCCATGCAGGCTGCCATGTATATGGCCAGCTCTGGATTAGGGGTGGGCAGTTCAAGCGCTTCTTGGCTGAGAAAGCCGGTGTTGACTGTGGCATGAATAAAGTGGTTATTGTTCAGTATGGCTTGTAAGAAGGGGATGTTGGTTTTAACGCCACCGATACAGTAATGCTTTAATGCTTGCAGTAAACGCAGACGAGCTTCTTCGCGGGTTGCGCCCCAAGCGATTAATTTGGCGATCATGGGATCATAATGCATGCTAATAACAGAATCTTGCGTGACGCCGGTGTCAATTCGAATCCCCTCACCGGTCGGTTCTTTGAGACAATGCAATTGCCCAACAGAGGGAATAAAATCATGCTCTGGATCTTCGGCATAAATACGGCATTCTATGGCATGCCCTTGCGCTTGAATGTGCTCTTGTGTGCGTGGAAGGGGCTCGTTTGCTGCTATCCTTAGTTGCCACTCCACTAAATCCAAGCCTGTGACAAGCTCTGTGACCGGATGTTCTACTTGCAGGCGCGTGTTCATTTCCATGAAATAAAAGTGGTTGTCTTCATCGACTAAAAACTCCACCGTACCTGCACCGCGATACTCAATAGCGCGCGCCACAGCAATAGCTGCCTCAGCCATCTGATGGCGCAAGTTAGCTGGCAAATTCGGTGCTGGCGCCTCTTCAATGATTTTTTGATGGCGGCGTTGAATGGAGCAGTCACGCTCAAATAAATGGACAATTTGGCCGTGATGATCAGCCATGATTTGCAATTCAATGTGACGCGAATCGCTGATGAGTTTTTCGATTAAGATAGTATCATCACCAAAATAGGACATGCTCTCTCGCCGGGCACCTGCCAGAGCTTGTTCAAATTCTTCGAGACAATAGACCGCTCGCATGCCTTTACCGCCGCCACCATTGGCGGCCTTCAATAAGACAGGAAAGCCCATGCGCTCTGCTTCTTGACGAAGTCTTGCATCCGATTGGTCGTTACCATGATACCCTGGTGTGAGAGGGACAGATGTTTTTTCTAACAGTTGTTTCGCCAGTTGTTTGGATCCCATGGTTTCTAGTGCGGCGATCGATGGACCGATAAAGACAATACCGGCATTAGCGCAAGCGCGTGCAAACGCGGGGTTTTCCGACAAAAAACCATAGCCTGGATGAATGGCTTGAGCGCCGCTTTCAATCGCTGCTGCAATAATTGCGTCAATGTTTAGATAACTTGCGCTGGCTGCGGCTTGCCCGACACAAAAAGCGCTGTCCGCCATCGACACGTGGAGGCTGTCGCGGTCAGCTGTTGAATAAATCGCTACCGATTCAATGCCTAAGCGACGAGCAGTTTTGATGATGCGGCAAGCAATTTCGCCTCGATTGGCAATGAGTATTTTATTAAACATGAACTAATTCCATGTGGGAGTTTCCTTGTTAAGAAAAGCCTTTAAGCCGTGTTGACCCTCGACCGATCCGCGTTGTTTGGCAATCAAGTTCGCGGTTAATAATTGTAATTCATCATCGATGGGTTGACCACTAACTTGCCGAACCAGCGCCTTGGATGCGCAAACTGCGCCAGGCGCTAATGACGCTAATTGCTGGGCGTAATTGAGGGCGTAAGCTTGTAATTCCTCTTCTGGGAGGCAATGGTGTATGAGGTGTAAGTCTAAAGCACGTGGGGCATCAATGGTTTCTGCACTCATAAACAGCCAAGTTGCTGTGCGCTCACCAATGGCTTTTATGACGTATGGGCTAATCACAGCAGGAATCAATCCTAATTTAACTTCCGAAAAACAAAAGCGCGCGCTGTGTGCGGCAATGGCGATATCACATGCTGCAACCAAGCCAGCACCGCCACCGTACGCTGCGCCCTGTACGATGGCGAGAGTTGGTTTTGGGCATTGATAGAGTGTGTTCATGACGCGTGCCAATATCATGGCGTCGGCCTGATTTTCAGTTTCATTGAGCCTTGCCATGCGTTGCATCCATGCTAAATCAGCGCCGGCAGAAAAATGTCGGCCGTTGGCGTTCAAAACGATAACGCGAATGCTGGGATCGGCAATGGCGTTATCTAGTGCCAATTGCAATTCGCTTAAGAGTTTGTCGTCGAATGCGTTGTGCTTGTCGATGCGATTTAACGTGATCGTGTGCACATGGTGTATTGATTCGTTGAGTAATGCCGTCATGATACTGTTGCCTTGCGTAGGTTGGGCCTTGGCCCAACAAAATAATTGGTTTGTTATCCATGTTGGGCTAATGCCCAACCTACATTCTAAATACACCAAATGTTGTTGGCTTGATGGGCGCATTTAATGCGGCCGACAAGCTTAAACCCAATACTTTTCGTGTATCTTGCGGGGCTATCACGCCATCATCCCATAGTCTAGCACTAGCATAGTATGGGTTGCCTCGTGCTTCAAACTGTTCGCGTAGGTTGCTTTTGAATTGCTCTTCTTCATCGGTTGACCAAACAGTACCATGCTTTGTATGTTTGTCTTTTGTGATTTGAGCGAGCACGTTCGCGGCTTGATCGCCACCCATGACCGAGATGCGAGCATTGGGCCATGACCATAAAAAGCGAGGGTCGTAAGCCCGGCCGCACATGGCGTAATTGCCGGCACCAAAACTGCCTCCCACAATCACGGTGAATTTAGGCACTTGTGCATTGGCAACGGCTGTGACCATTTTTGCCCCGTGTTTGGCAATCCCTGAGGCTTCGTATTTGCTCCCGACCATGAACCCTGTGATGTTTTGTAAAAAAATCAAGGGAATGTTGCGTTGGGTGCATAACTCAATAAAATGCGCGCCTTTTAATGCACTTTCACCAAATAAAATGCCATTGTTGGCAATAATACCGACGGGATAACCATACAAATGGGCAAATCCGCAGACCAATGTCGTGCCGTATAGGGCTTTAAATTCATCAAATTCGGATGCATCAACCAAGCGTGCAATAATTTCTCGTATATCAAAGGGCTTACGGGGATCGGTGGGAATGACGCCGACTAATTCGTCTGGACTATAAGCAGGCTCACGGCTTTCAATACGGCAAACACTCTCTGGTTTGCGGCGATTTAAATGACTGACTGCACGTCGGGCAAGAATCAGAGCATGCTCGTCGTTTTCAGCATAATAATCAGCAACCCCTGATTGACGGCAATGTACATCAGCACCACCTAGTTCTTCTGCACTGATGACTTCACCTGTAGCCGCTTTCACCAACGGTGGGCCACCTAGAAAAATGGTGGCTTGGTTACGTACCATAATTGATTCATCAGCCATAGCAGGGACATAAGCCCCTCCTGCAGTGCATGATCCCATGACGACGGCAATTTGTGGGATATTTTGGGCTGATAAGTTCGCTTGATTATAAAAAATTCGCCCGAAATGATCCCTGTCGGGAAAGACTTCATCCTGCATGGGTAAAAAAGCACCGCCAGAATCGACCAAGTAAATACAGGGGAGATGATTCTCTTTTGCAATCTCTTGGGCACGTAAATGTTTTTTGACGGTTAACGGGTAATAAGTTCCGCCCTTGACCGTGGCATCGTTGATAACAATCATGCAGTCTTGGTCTGCAATTCGGCCAATTCCGGTGATTAATCCGGCTGCGGGAACATGGTCTGGGTAGACTTGATAAGCTGCCAATTGAGAGAGTTCTAAAAAAGGACTGCCTGGATCAAGTAATTGTTGCAAACGATCGCGGGGCAGCAATTTCCCATGTTGTTTATGGCGCTCACGTGCTTTGTCATCACCGCCTTTTGCAATCTGGGTGACGAGGGTCGTTAATTGACTAACCAGCGCCTGCATCACGGCCTGATTGGCTTTAAAGTCATTGCTGGCCGGGTTGATTTGACTAATAATCTTTGCCATGACGTATCCTTTATCGAATGAGTACTTTTCCTAGCACAATAACCAGCCATAACGCCCAAGTGAGTTCGATTAAATAGGGCATTGTGTGGCCTTTGATAGCTCGATAAATCAGTGCAGGAATGCCTGCGATGATTACCGGGATTAAGGCCAGACACACGACGTTACGAATCAAGATTCCGTATTGTGTCGCGCTGAATAAAGGGGTGATTTGCAGCATGATATAGGTATAAAACGTTACTATATACACCATCATCAAATGAGCATATTGGGCAAAGACGACGATCAAAATACTCAATACCAGATAAATTAGGCTTTGTTTAACCATGACAGACCTCGATAGCCATTGCAGTGGCTTCACCACCACCAATACAAAGTGCAGCAACACCGCGGGTTTTTTTCTGATGCATGAGCGCATGAATTAATGTGACGAGAACACGTGCGCCGGATGCGCCGATCGGGTGTCCTAGGGCACAGGCGCCGCCGTGAACGTTGACTTTTGCTGGATCTAGCTCTAATTCAGAGATGGCGACCATGGCGACAATCGCAAACGCTTCATTGATTTCATATAAGTCAACTTGGTCTGTTGTCCAATCGGCTTTGGTCAATACTTTTTTTATCGCAGCAATGGGCGCTGTTGTAAACCATTGTGGTTCTTGAGCATGGTTTGCCATGGCGACAATGCGAGCCAGTGGTTTTAGACCCCGTTTTTTGGCGTTGGCTGCCGTCATCAAAATGAGGCTTGCTGCTCCATCTGCAATCGAGCTTGAGTTGCCAGCCGTCACAGTCCCTTCTTTTTGAAAGGCGGGTTTGAGGTGTGGAATTTTGGCTGGTTTTTCCGGGTTTGGGCTTTCATCTAGGGTAACGGTGATATCGCCTTTGCGTCCAGAAACGGTAATGGGAACGATCTCATCATCAAATGCGCCACTGTGTTGGGCATCTAGAGCGTGGGTCATGGATGCAATTGCAAACGCATCTTGCTGTTGTCGTGTTATATTGAATTGTTGCGCGGTTGCTTCAGCAAAGCATCCCATGGCACGGCCTGAGTCATACGCATCCTCTAAACCATCGAGAAACATATGGTCTTTTAATTCCCCATGCCCAAGACGATAACCGGCCCGTGCTTTGCTTAATAAGTAGGGTGCATTGCTCATGCTTTCCATGCCGCCGGCTAAGACTACTTCAGCTGAGCCAGTTTTTATTAAATCATGTGCGAGCATGACCGCTTTCATGCCGGATCCACAAACTTTATTGACAGTGGTTGCACCCGCTGAAAAGGGAATGTTGGCTTTAATTGCTGCTTGTCTAGCTGGTGCTTGCCCAAGTCCTGCTTGCAGCACGCATCCGCTGATGACTTCATCAATATCATTTGCCGATATCCCGGCTTGTTCAATGGCCGCTTTGTGAACTGCAGCGCCTAACTCTGTTGCTGTCAGTGAAGACATATTGCCTAACATAGCCCCAATGGGGGTGCGCTTTGCAGCAACAATAACGATATCGTCTGGATTCATTGATAGTCCTTAAATAATTCGCGGCCAATTAGCATCCGTCTAATTTCTGACGTGCCCGCACCAATTTCATAGAGTTTTGCATCACGCAGCAAACGGCCAGTGGGGTACTCATTGATGTAGCCGTTACCGCCTAAGGTCTGAATGGCTTGCAGCGCCATTTGCGTGGCTTTTTCTGCCGTGTATAAAATCACACTGGCAGCATCTTTTCGACTGACCAAATGATTGTCGCATGCACGAGCTACGGCATATAAGTAGGATCGCGACGCATTTAATTCAGTGTACATGTCGGCTAACTTGCCTTGAATGAACTGAAACTCACCGATGGGTTGTTTGAATTGTTTGCGCTCATGCACATAAGGAATGACCACATCAAGACAAGCCTGCATGATGCCTACGGGGCCGGCGGCTAGAATGGTTCGTTCATAATCAAGGCCACTCATTAAGACTCGCACACCTTCATTAAGCTCGCCCAACATATTTTCGACGGGTACTTCACAGTGTTCAAACACTAATTCGCAAGTGTTAGAACCACGCATGCCTAGTTTATCGAGCTTTTGTGCGGTACTGAATCCGGCAAATTTTTTCTCAATAATAAAAGCACTAATGCCTTTACTATTAGCTTGTTTATCTGTTTTCGCATAGACCACCAAGACATCTGCTTCAGGACCATTGGTGATCCACATTTTTGTGCCATCAAGAACATAGTGATCGCCGTGAAGTCTAGCTTGTAGTTGCATGCTCACGACATCAGAGCCTGAGTTTGCTTCACTCATGGCCAGTGCACCGACGTGCTCACCGCTAATGAGTTTGGGTAGATAGCGTTGTTTTTGATCGGCTGTCCCGTTTAAATAAATTTGATTGACGCATAAATTAGAGTGCGCGCCATAACTTAAACCAACAGCTGCAGATGCGCGCGATAGTTCTTCCATCGCGATGGCATGCGCCAAATAACCCATGTTGGCACCGCCATATTCTTCGCTGACGGTAATGCCCAATAACCCTATGTCGCCGAGTTTTCGCCAGAGGGGGTATGGAAAAGCATTGTCATGGTCAATTTGAGCGGCAATAGGGGCTATTTCACGAGAAGCAAATTGATATACGCTGTCACGGAGAAGGTCATAGGTTTCGCCCAGTTGATGTTGCAAACCGAGGTGCATGGATGAGATCCTGTATTGAGAGTAAATAGAGTAAACTATACTCTGCATCGCATAGGTTGTGAAGGTGTGAAATGGGGATATGCACTTAGCCGTGATAATGCTTGTAAGTAGTTGCTTTTGGCGCGTGAATTTGAGGGATATGCACGGCTGTCGCATTAAAATTTGATCAACCTGCCGTAGGTTGGGCCTTGGCCCAACAAAAACGTATTAAAATCCACAGTTGCAGAAAAAATCCTTGTCAAAATACAGTTATTAGATCTAACCTGTGCGCTCAAGGAGATTTTATACAAGCCCAAACCACATGCAATATCGTAGATTGATCATTCCAGGCACAACCTATTTTTTCACGGTAGTGCTTCAAGATAGAAGAAGAGATTTATTAATCCAAAAAATAAATGAGCTACGCCAGGCGTTTAAGCAGGTTAT
>CANJSM010000039.1 GCA_947477015.1 Legionellaceae bacterium | reverse complement strand
GACACTTTTATTTATGATGCAGGTTGTAATTTTTCGAGAGGACAATTACAACGTATTGCGCTGGCACGAGGTATGTTACGTAAATCATCTATTGTTTTACTGGATGAACCTACCGCCTCTATTGATCTCATCAATGAGAAATTGATAAACAATTCGATTCAAAAGTTAACAGAAGGAAAGACAGCCATTATTGTCGCTCATCGTCTTGAAACCTTGAGGTGTATGGACAGAATCATTGTGTTAAATGACGGCAAAATTGCTGAGCAAGGTGATTTTGATGAATTATTACGCTTAAAAGGTCTATTTTCATCCATGTGGGAATCACGTAGAGAGGCTTTTGAATATGAGTAAGAGCACGGATTTTCTCTGGTATAGAAATGCCATTATATATCAAATTTTTGTTGCAACATTTAAGGATAGCAACGGAGATGGTTATGGCGACCTTCAAGGAGTTATTCAATCATTAGACTATTTAAAGGGCTTAGGCGTTGATGCAATTTACCTTAACCCTATATTCAAAGCCAATAAGGAATCCGATTTTACCCGATCCGATTTAGGATATGAAGTCCTGGATCTATTTGCTGTCGATCCGGATTATGGTTCTTTGGAGGATTTTAAAGAACTGGTTCAATCTCTCCATGATCGAAACATGAAAATCATTCTGGATTTTATTACGGCAGGCCTTCATGTCCAACATCCCATCTTTCAAGCGGCACTTTTGAATGACAGTCGTTATCATGATTGGTTTATTATTCGAGACAATATTCCGGAAGGAGCATGGTCTAATTACGGAGGAAATGCTTGGAATAAGCTACCTAATGGAAAATATTATTACGCATTGTTTGGAACTCTACCCTATTTTAATTTGGCATCTGATACAGCACAAACTTATTTATTAGATGTTGCTGCATTTTGGCTGGAGCTCGGCGTAGACGGCTTTCGAATAGATTCTGCAAAAAGTTTAGCGACGCAAGGACCAGGCGCGCAGGCTCATCAACCGTTGGGATTACAGTTTATTCAACGCTTTGAGGCGATGTTACAAACATTTTCCCACCCAAAATTGCTGGTTCTTGAACTCATTCCTGAGCCCTTAAAACTAGCTTACGTGGGTCCTAATCGACCAACAGCCTATTGGACAGATCACTTTAAAATTCACTTTGGGGGCGTGAATTTTAAATCAGAAATTTGTAGAGAAATGTCTAATATACCCTCATCCTACCTCGAGGGGTTTTACCGAAATGGTACTAACTATTCAATTAATGCCATTTCTCACCATGATATCGGTCGAATGATTGCAACGCTAGAAACTGGAGAGCATGAGGAACGGTTAAAAAAATGCTTAGCGCAACTTCTATTGCTAAATAATGGGGCCTGCCAAATATACTATGGTGATGAAATTGGTCTATTAGGCATCGCAACGCCTGAATCCAACCCCTTTAACCACTATTCACATCATCATATTACATCTATGGCATGGGATACATCTGATTTTGGAGGGTTTTCAGCGGTTACACCAAAGATTCCTATGTCATCCGATTATCTATTTCATAATGTAGCCGCTGAATTAAAATCCAAAAGCTCTCTCTTAAACCATTATCGAATTTTAATTAAACTGCGACAGCAATATCCCCTCATAGGCCTTGGCACAAGACTTCCTTATCCGACTAAGAATACCCATATTCAGTCATTTATCCTATTTGATTCAGACCATATCGTTGTTATTTTACACAACATTGAGCATACAACTCAAACTTCACGACTAGATCTAAAGACTTCGGGCCTTGATTCAGGGGGGGAGATAATTTTTGGCAAAGACTCTTCTAAAGTAAATTTTACAAGTGACTGGGCGGAAGTTACTTTATCAGGGATGTCGAGCGCCTGTCTTTATTTTAATGTAACTGACTCTTTTTTAAACTGGGTCAAACAAGAGCACGGGTGTTATTTAGAGCAAGACGACGATTCTAGCCGTCTGATAACCATTGACCGAACTGCCGGCCCTTGTTACATCCATTTTACCAAGAACCTCCCCAAATACATATTTTGCAAATATCCTACTCGTTGGGTACGACATGAGATGTCTCAAACCGATTTTTATGTCGATGATATTACAGATGTTTTGTACTTATCGACCGCTGCACCTTATCAAGTACGGCCACTCAATTGGTTGGATCTATTTAAAAAAAGTCACTGCATTGCACAATCGAGTCACAATCAAAGTTTAAAAAAACTTTTCGCGACCGAGATTGATTCAGCCTATTACTTCAAAGTTGATATCGACAAAATAATCTTGGCCCAAGAAAATGGTGGGATCGATTTAGTTTTGTTCATGAGTAATCCAGACATGGAGGGCGCTTATGAAATCGAATTTTATGGCTTTCCGTCGCTTTCAGTTGAAAAGTCCGTTCAATATATCCTCACATTTTCTTTTGAAAGAGGCGTGCCGCTACTTTATGACATACGCGTTGGCATTCAACCAGGGCTCGCTATAGGACCTGTTATTTTTCATCGAGAAAGAAATAGCTGCTACTTTATTATTCAAAAAAAAGTGCTAACTACAAAACCTTATTTTTTGTCTGCTTTTTGTTGGAGTATTGGCATGGGATACGGTGCATCTGAAAATAGAGCGGCGGGCGTCGTTGAGCAACTCCCCGAAAAACAGATTACTTCGCGGTTAGGGTGGGCTCAAGTTATGGATCATCAATGATGATATGCATGGTTCTTTCGCAAAAAGCTTCATAAGTGATATGCGGATTTATTTTGGACGAACTTATGCTGCAAGACTTATGAGAAGAACCTTTTGAGAGTGTTCTTCTGTTAATAATGCAAACCTACAAGGCAATTTGCCTTGCATCTTAACTTTGGACAAAATGTAGAAGACCTAAACAAAACTATATGGTGGAATTCATTTGCATTCAGATAACCGTGTGCTTTTCCGTTCCATAAAACGAGTGCCTTCTCTATCAAAAGTTTTGCAACCGATCCCATTATCAACTATACTGCTTATTTTTTACTCTCCCATGGGGCGACCAAATGCGAATAACCCACTTAGCCCATTTTTTAAGATTAACTAACACTGAGTTATCTTTGGTCACGGAACTGCTTTTAAAGGATGATGATTTAAATGTTGAGGTGGTGAGGCGAGTCGCCGAAGAAGGTGTCGACATCGAATTCAATGTTTACGAAACCGAAATAGTAATGAATGATGCACGAAAAACGATACATATCAACACGGAGCCGGAAGGCGATTACAACTACTTGCTGAGTATTATAGGATCTAAATTAGCTCGAGAATGTATTCAGCTGAGAACACTTGTCTTAGACAATTGTGGGATAGGTCTTTACGATGTTGAAACTCAAAATTTTTTCGCTGATTTGCAACAGTGTCGTCAACTTGAAGTACTTAACCTGCCCAATAATGCACTGTGTGGAATGACTGATTGGTGCAATGCCTTCGAGCTTTTCCGTGGTTTGCGTTTGTTGCATTTAGATTTATCATCTAATGATTTATTTAACTCAAACGTCTGGGAGGAGACAGGAGACGACACGAATGACTCCATGAGTATGTGGTTAGATATTTTGAATAGCTTAGATGAATGCAAAACATTAAAAACTCTCAATCTGGCAAGCAACTGTTTTGAATGCGCCGTGAGAAATCATCCTGAGGCAATCATTACACTGTTAACCCATATGATTGTTATATCTGGAACAGAATTAAATTTAGACAACAATGAGTTGGCCTTCATTACCTCAAAGAATTTACAGCTGTTGAGATCAACACCGCAAGCGACTGCCGCTGGAGCAACCTCAGTAGATGTCAGTAATGAACCCCTTATGAAGCAATTACACTCGCTGATAAAACGCGAGATTGAAGTCCACGACGAATTAGATTTTGATATAAATATGTTTCGAGCACTAGATCTGACCTCATCAGTACCTCGGCCCGTTGAAGCGCAAAAGGTCAAGACGGCTTCTTTGATAGGTTATGATTCGTCTATTAGCCTTACAACAACCGAGTCAAGATCTCCTGTTGAGCAGCAGAGTCAAGATGCCAGTGCTCGATTGGTGCCATCTCTCGATCAAGGGTACTCTGGCGAAAAAAAACAAACAAAACGCAGATTTGTTAAGGTGGGTAGTTTACCCAAAACAATTTCTCAAATAGCAACCGAGCGGTCATTAGCCCTGCTTCAGTGGACGAGTGATCTTGCTTTTTCAGAAACCAAGTTAGCTTCTTCTGTTGACTCACAACCGATGGCCTCTCTCTCGCCATTGACTATGTTCAAGCCTAAACGTAAAAAAATAGAGGCGGTTGAACCAGCAGGTCTTAGCAGTCAGGAACAAGAAGCACCTAAGGACCCGAAACCATTCGGATGAACCATCGAAAAAAACAGCGCCTCGTCTCGAAGGCAGGCATCGAACCTAGCCATCGAGACACCGCTAAAGCGGCCCCTCAGGCCGAACGGTCAAACCGCGCTTTAATCACCCCCATAGACAACCTACAGCGTTTTCCTGCCAAGATGTGCGTTGTACTCTTAAGATTAATTTGATCTTATATTTTTTTTTTTACTGTATTTGGATGCTAAGATAGAAACGAGACTCAAGCAAACAATGAAGCTCGCGATGTCGTCATTCACACCCTACCGCATTCAGAAAGGAGATATCATGTTCACAGGATCGAAAAGAGACATCACTGGGTTTCAAAAAAGACCCTTGCCCTCATCAACGCTAGGTTCTGCAAGCCGTCAAGAAGAGATATTATCCTACCAATCTAAAGTGGTTCGGGTCGGAGATGATGAACATAAAGACAAATACAAAGCGGGGCATTATATTAAAGAATTTTTCACTTCCAATAGTTTGCCAGGAGGCGTACATACTTCTTTTCATGAGGCAAAAAAGTACGCTGAGCACGAAGTGGCAGCCATGGAATTCATGCGACTAATGATTGAATGGCAACCCAAAGTGCGTCTCATGGCGGATCAAGACAAGTATTGGGTCCGATGTAAAGAAATAGATAACGCTCAATCCTTATCGGCACTCAATAACGACCGCGAATTCAGCCAGGTTCTAGAGATCCAAAGGAAAGCAAGCGTTGAAGTCTATGGGAGCGCAGCAGGCTATAAGGGACTTGGCGAATTAAATTTTGTCCTGTTTGGTTTATTGCAAGATGATCATCATGTAGGGCGTAATTATCTGTGCGACAGCAATAATAGACTTCATCGGATTCATTGCAAAGAAACAAAATTTAAAAGCGCTAATTTTGGGAAGGCTTATAAAGCATTTGAGGAGTTTCTTTACACAGAGGAGTTAACTAAACATAACACAGTGTATATCCGTGAGCGCAAAACTGCGACCCAAACAAGATCCTATGGCTCTCCCAACGTTTACGTCGGTGTCCACACAAACTGAAGAAAAACCAGATTGCCGCATACTCCTAGCAGGCATTCAAAAACTAGCCGATTATGCACAAACATTAACAGGCAACAAAAAAAATCAAGCTGAAAGCTTAGCCCAACAACTTGAAAATACAGTCAATGAATTTCTTTGTGACCGCCTAGATCGCGCTATGGCTTCACAACACATGAGTGATTTGATTTGCAAAGGACGTCAAACCATGCGGCAAGATAGAACTGCATTGGATATTTTGGCGCACATTGCCATTGCATGCACAGTTGTAGGGTTTGTGGTGATGTTGGTAAACAAAATCTCTCACGATACGTTTTTCTTAACAAAAACCTCGCGAGAGCGACACTTAGAAACGATTGAAAGCAGTTTTTCTATCTCGCTTCAATGCATAAAATAGGTTACGTCACACACCTCCACCACCAAGTGGCTATCCCCTCAGGTGGTGGAAATACGGCACAATAGCATAATCCTCAACACCTCGACCCTAAAGCCCCGCTGCGATCAAAGTACTTATTTCCTCATGATGACAGGACCCTAAAATAAACCGGTCAGGTCGAACAAACAAAACATTATGATCTAGGTCATCAAACATCGCAACGTGCTCATCTAACACGACATGATGAGGTGCTAGAGCACAAGAGCGGTACTTTTGTGTGTTTAACATCAAAAAGTGGCCTCCCATTTTTTTCCAGAAGGTCTTAAGTTCCTGTGAAAACACCTCTTCACTGGGTAGATCAATTCCAATAATTATAAATGTTTTACCCAGTAGCACATCCAATAATACCTTACGGCCATCCAAGGCTTTAATCCACGGTTGGGGCAGAAAATGTCCCGCGAATTTAGAGGGATAGAAAAATCCAGTGTTATAATGAGGTGTTTTTTTTAAAGCAAGATAACGTCGTGTTGTGATATGACATCCATTTTCGGGCTTGTTTGATTTTTTTATTGATAATGTTGATATTTTTTTAACAAACTGGATCACCCGCTCGATACCTTGGCGACGCTCCGTGGCATAAGATGCTAACAAGCTCTCATCAACGCGCCCATGCAACACAGCCGCTAACTTCCAACATAAATTAGCTGCGTCTGCAATCCCAGTACACATACCTTGTCCTCCAGTAGGAGGAATCAAATGCGCGGCATCTCCTAAGAAGAAAACATTCTTCTCGTTGAATTGATTGATGATACGGTAGTGGCGTGCATATATCTGATGGCGAATGATGGTCATCTCAATGCCATTAAAATAACGTCCAAGTACTGCCATCATGTGCTGTTTAGTGAATTGTTCCAGACTAACTGCGTCAGTATCTCTTAATTGAATCTCAATTCGACGTAATCCTTCTGGTAGGTTAATGGTTACAAAAGCCTCCTTCCTCTTCATCATGGTTTGTAAAAACAATAGTTTTTCCTGAATAGCCTTTGAGTCTATGACGTCCAAAACGAGCCATTTGTGTCTTTGTGTGGAACCTTGGAGAGTAAAATGCGCGCAGCTACGAACTGCACTGTGGGCGCCATCACATCCTAAAAGGAATTGACTGGTAATGCATTGCAAGTCTTGGTTTTTTGCAACAAAGGTAATGTGTAAAGGTTCCCCAATATGTTGTGCATACTCTTGGAACTCACAATCTGGCATCAAAGTAACACTGCGGTGAGTGTGTATTTTTTGGCGCAATATTTTTTCAAGATTGGGTTGTAAAAAAGAAGAGTATACAGGATGTCCGTATGGTTTTATGGTGGGATCAGGATCAAAATATCGATAACCATCAAGCATAAAATACTCCACACGCGCTGGAGTGACCAAGGAGTCTATTTCAGTTTGCAAGAATCCGCATAATTTTAAGGTACGCAATGCTTCGTCATCAATCGCAACCGCGCGTGGATAAGAAAATGGGTGCGTATGTTTTTCCAGCACAAGAGTTTTGATTTGATAAAGCCCAAGCAAATTAGCAGCAACCAAGCCAACAGGACCCGCTCCAACAATGACGACATCAAATTGCTTATTGACCAACTGCATCATGAGCCTCCATGGCTTTTCGTCCCATTGACAATGGCTAAGTGCTCGCGTTAAATGAATATACGGATATTAGTGTACATCTTTTTGGAGAATTTTATGTTGAAATGTATGTCTACGGTTTTATTTTCATCGCTATTAGCTCTTTCATACCCTATCTACGCAGAAACGGCAGATTCCCAGTCAACACCGCTGATTCATTTAGCGTTTTCTGCTTATCAACACGACTTACTCTCAAAACAAGATGATGAATCCATACGTGAGTTACTGGCGCCAAATGTCATTTATATAGACAATCTAAAAAAACAAAAATTTGTGGGTATTTCGGCTGTTATGGCGCACATAGAAAAAGTTGTACATTCCAAGCAGACCGTTATCAAATTTGGCGTGCCAAAATATGAAGGTTACAAGGGCATGGAAACCGATCTAACAACATGTAATTGTTTTAAAAAACCAATCAATATTACACGGACTATCATCGTGAATAAAAACGGAAAAATTATTCAAATAGAGGTTGACGCAGCAAAAAAAGATAAAGAATTTGTCATCCCTCTAGAAGGCGAAAAATCCTAGCGTTGAGTAAACCAATCAAGCTTATTGGTTCAATAACTCAAGCTCACCCGCTCATGTTCCAAAAGTTCACCCAACTTCATCAACAACTCATCTGTAGGGTTAACACACCAACTGGCTGCCAAGTTAATGGCAGCCATTGATGACGCATTAGAGTAACGAATTTGTACTACACATTTGCCTTTATGCTCGGCTAAAATGGCTTGGATTGCGGGAAGGTTATCTTGATCTGCCATTGTTAGGGTCAACGCTAAATGTTTTGCAAAACGGGTGCGAGCTTCATCGATGGAGTACAAGGCAAGTGCGGACATTTTTACACCCCCGGTGTAATCGTCTTTGCCCAACTCCCCCTCAACCACCAGCATATTTCCGATTTGAACACAGGCTTGCTTTGGATCAAACACCTCAGAAAATGTCACAATATCAATACTTGCTTTGGAGTCTTCTAAACTAATAATGGCTAACTTTTTACCTCGTTTAGTCTCAAGCCGACGAAGGCCTGTAATAAGACCACAGACAATCGCTTTTTTTCCAGCAGACGGATTCAACGCACCAATTAATTTGACATAACCTTGCAGCTCATTCAAATAAGGATCTGCAGGGTGGCCGGTCAAATATAAACCGAGCGTCTTTTTTTCACCATCAAGCCGCTTTTTAGTATCCCACTCACTGCACGCCTGGTACTCCTCAACGCTCGCGTCTTCATCAAATAAGGCAAACATATCGCTTTGACCACTGCTGCGATTTTGATGAAGACGCGCGCCGACTTGAATCGCTTTGTCAATGGACGCAAACAATACAGCGCGCTCAATCCCCCATTCATCCATGCTGCCACTGATGATCAACGCTTCCAACACGCGACGATTCACCTTTCGCATATCAAGCCGTTGACACACATCAAATAAACTCACATAAGGGCCGTGCTGTTCGCGTTCGCTAACAATACAGACAATAGCCGCCTCCCCTACTCCTTTGATTGCACCCATGCCATAAATAATCGTGTGATCATTTGCAACGGTAAAGGGATATTGTGACCGATTAAGCGAAGGCGGCAATACCGTTAGTTTCATGTGGCTGCATTCGTGAATAAATGTCACTACTTTTTCAGTATTATCCATGTCAGAGGACATCACAGCTGCCATGAATGCAGCGGGATAATGTGCTTTTAACCATGCTGTTTGATAGGCGATGAGTGCGTAGGCAGCGGAATGCGACTTATTAAATCCATAGCCTGCAAATTTTTCCATCAAGTCAAAGATAGCGGTTGAGGTAGCTTCCTCCACGCCACGAGCGCAAGCCCCGTCTGTGAAAATAGCACGTTGCTCGGCCATTTCTTCAGCTTTTTTCTTACCCATGGCTCGACGCAACAGATCAGCACCACCCAAGGTATAATTGGCTAGAACCTGAGCGATCTGCATCACTTGTTCTTGATAGAGGATCACCCCATAGGTTGGTTTTAAGATGGGTTCCAAATCAGGATGAGGGTATTCAACTTTGGCGCGACCGTGCTTTCGGTCAATAAAATCATCCACCATCCCAGACTGCAGAGGTCCTGGACGAAATAAAGCAACTAGTGCGATAATTTCTTCAAACGAATCGGGTTGTAAGCGATGAATCAATTCTTTCATGCCGCGAGACTCAAGCTGAAAGACCGCTGTGGTTTTACAAGCTTTTAACAAATCAAAACTGACTTTGTCATCGAGAGGAATGTCATTGATGTCGATTGGCGCCAAACCTGCAATTGCTCTGTCTTGATTAATTGTTATCAAAGCCCAATTAATAATGGTCAGTGTTCTTAATCCCAAAAAATCGAACTTAACGAGTCCTGCTGCTTCAACGTCATCTTTGTCAAATTGACTCACGATTTGAGTAGAGCCTTCCTCGCAATAAATGGCGGTAAAATCAGTCAGTTCAGACGGAGCAATAACCACCCCCCCTGCGTGCTTACCTGCATTACGAGTGATCCCCTCTAGCTTTAGCGCCAGATCAAACAGCTCTTTCACTTCTTCTTCGTTCTCATAGCGCAGGCGCAATTCGTCTTCTTGCTTTAAGGCACTGGCAAGAGTAATACCAATTTCAAATGGAATTAATTTAGCTAATTTATCAACAAAACCATACGGATGACCTAACACACGGCCCACATCACGGACAACCGCTTTGGCGGCCATGGTCCCGAAGGTAATGATTTGCGATACGCTTTGTCGGCCATATTTTTCAGCCACGTAGTCGATCACCCGATCACGACCTTCCATGCAAAAATCGATATCAAAATCAGGCATGGAGACCCGTTCTGGATTCAAAAAGCGCTCAAACAGAAGCTCATATTCTAACGGATCCAAATCGGTAATCAGCAACGCATAAGCAACCAATGAGCCCGCACCAGAACCCCGTCCTGGTCCAACCGGCACACCATTTTCTTTGGCCCATTTGATAAAGTCTGCCACGATCAAAAAATAACCCGCAAACCCCATTGAATTGATCACGTCTAATTCAACTTGAAGACGATCATCAAAGGGTTTGCGATCGATCATTTTATGGCGAGACAGCTGTTTTAAGCGAAATTCGAGGCCCTCTTTTGACAACGTCGATAAATAATCTTCGACAGTCGATCCAGCGGGAACTGGAAAATTAGGTAAATAATTATTGCCTAAATTCAATTTAACGGTGCAGCGTTTACTGATTTCAACTGTATTTTGTAAGGCTTGTGGCAAGTCACTGAACAGCGCATGCATTTCATCAGCAGAACGCAGGTATTGTTGCGCGCTGTACGTGGTGTTTCGCCTAGGATCAGACAATGCATACCCTTCACGGATGCACACGCGCGCCTCATGGGCTTCGTGATCATCAGGATGTAAAAATCGCACGTCATTGGTTGCTACCAAAGGAATCTGCAAGGCATCGGCCAGGCGGACAACACGTTCGTTATACACGGCCTCATCAGCACGACCAGTTCGTTGAATCTCCAAATAAAATCGATTGGGAAACACCTCACACCAAGCTGTTGCTAATCGCTGCGCCAACTCTTCATCATCAGCCAACAACGCCTGCCCAACATCACCAGAACGTCCACCAGACAAGGCAATCAACCCTTCTGCGTGTCGCTCGATCCAACCTGGTTGTATCCAAGGCTGCCCTTGATATTGCCCTTCTTGATAAGCTTTTGACACCAGCTGAGTTAAATTACGATAACCAATTTCATTTTGACACAGCAAGACGATTGAGGACTGTTGGTCTGGTCTTAGTGGATCATGACAGGGTAAATCACAGCCAATAATGGGTTTAATGCCTCTAGACACCGCGGTTTTAAATACTTTAACCGCAGCAAACAGATTGCAAAAATCAGTGACCGCAACCGCATTCATGCCTTTATCAGGCAACGCATTCATCAGTGCATCCACTCTCACCAAGCCGTCTACTAAAGAAAATTCGCTGTGAACACGAAGATGTACAAAAGAATGGGGCATGGATTGAGTCTCACAAAGATTGATCAAGGGCACATCATAATAACGCCTGATTATGATAACTTTTTTTAGGACGATATGCGAACTACTAATGACTCCCCATACTCAACAGGGGTATTCACCCGCCCAGTAAATTAACAAATTCATCTTCACTGAGCACCCGAACCCCTAACTCAGTAGCCCGAGTCAATTTAGATCCCGCATCACTTCCTGCAACAACAAAATCAGTTTTGGCTGATACACTACCTGTAACACGCGCACCCTTCGCTAACAAAAGAGCCTTGGCTTCTTCACGGCCCATCCGAATCAATGTTCCAGTGAGAACAACGGCTTTATTGGAAAAAACATGTTCTAGATCAACAGGACTAGCTTCCTCAATTGGCCAATGGAGGCCATAACCCAACAATTTGTTCACCACATCAAGATTATGTGCTTGAGAGAAAAAGTGAACAACATATGCTGCGCCAACAGGACCTATGTCCTTCAGACTCATCAACTCCTCTGCTGAAGCTGCTTTTAGTGAATCCATATCAGAATAATGACCGGCCAACACGCGAGCACTGGACTCACCAATTTCGCGTATTCCTAAGGCATAAATAAAACGCGCAAAAGTAGTCTTTTTACTCAATTCCAATGCATCCAACAGGTTTTCAGCTGATTTTTCCCCCATGCGTGGCAAACCCGCAAGCACCTTCAAAGACAACTGATATAAATCCGAAACATCTTTTAAAATGCCGACATCGACCATCAGATCAATCAAAACACGGCCAAGACCATCGATTGCCATGGCTTTGCGTGAAGCAAAATGCCACACCATGCGTTTTAGTTGTGCTTTGCAAAACAATCCGCCGGTGCAACGAGCAACCGCTTCATCATCTTCTCGCACCACATCCGCACCGCATACAGGGCAAGACGCGGGTAATTGAATGACGGACGTCTGCGCAGGACGCTGCTCCATCACAACCGATACCACTTCCGGAATCACATCTCCCGCACGACGAATAATAACCACATCGCCAATTCGAATGTCTTTTCGTTCAATTTCATCCATGTTGTGTAACGTGGCATTGCTCACCGTCACACCCGCCACACTGACCGGTTGCAAGCGGGCTACCGGTGTCAATGCGCCAGTCCGCCCTACTTGAAAATCTACATCTAGCAAGGTCGTCATTTGTTCTAATGCTGGAAATTTATGCGCGCAAGCAAAACGCGGGGCTCGCGCTACAAAACCAAGTTGTTGCTGCAACTGACGACTGTCTACTTTATACACCACACCATCGATTTCAAAGGGCAATGTGGGACGGCGTGATTGCATGGCCTCAAAATAAGCCTGACAACCGGCTATTCCCTCGACCAATTGACTCTCAATCGACACTCTAAAACCCAACTCGCGCAATAAATTCAGCTGCTGCATGTGGCTATCTGGCAACTCAACGCCCTCCGTCTCACCAATGCCATAACAATACATGTCCAAGGGTCGTTTAGCCGTAATGGCGGGATTTAACTGACGCAAGCTTCCAGCCGCCGCATTGCGGGGATTAGCGAACGTTTTCTCATCGTGCGCTCGAGCCGCTGCATTGAAGGCTTCAAACCCAGCTTTTGGCATGTACACTTCACCACGCACCTCAATCAATGCTGGAGGTTTATCCGTCATGAGTTTTAATGGAACAGAGGCAATGGTTTTAATGTTATTGGTTACATCTTCGCCAACAGCGCCATCGCCTCGAGTTGCAGCATGAATTAACACACCTTTTTCATAGGTTAAATTAACAGCTAATCCATCTAATTTGGGCTCACAAGTGAACAATAACGAGTTCTCATCACAATCTAACTTGTCAGAGACGCGTTTGAAAAAACCTTGCAGTTCTTCATAAGAAAACACATTACCTAAGGACAACATAGGTAATCTGTGTTTAATCGGCGCTAATGCACTGACTGGTGTTACGCCAACACGTTGAGTCGGCGAATCACCGGTAATATATTGCGGATGACTGGCTTCCAAATCTTGTAACTCTTTAAAACACCGATCATATTCGACATCAGGAACCAAGGGTTCATCTAAGACATAATACTGTTTATCATACACTCGAATACGATCACGTAAGGCATTGATTTGATTTAACACTAGATTGTCAGGCATTGATTTTAATCTGAGGAAAAGAAAGGCTTCATTTTAGGCCTAACCCGCGTACCTCGCAAGCGGGAAATAACAAAGGCCTAGCGAAAAGGATGCTAGGCCTTGATGAGAGGTGAAGAACCATGGATCACAAAAAAGCAAAAGCTCACCGATTGGGTAGGATGAAATGCTCAGCTTCTCTCCGATGATCCACAAACTCTCTTAATTTTACTTCATGTAAATCAATAAAAGCATCACATATATCGTCAACCGCTCTTCTGGCTTCGCGTTCATCAGTAAACCCGCCCTGATAACCAATCAACTGAGATAGTTGAAAATTTATTTCATCGTAATAATAATTGGAAACGAGAGGGAATGCAGCAGAATTTGTTCCAAGTATCAAGCGCTCAAAAATGGTCAATTGTTTTTCAGCATAGTCCTGGCAATAAAAAACACGACTGCGTTCTTGTTCAACGACAGCGTTGCAGGGCAATGGAGCCCTTTCACTAGGTGGAAAAAAACCAAAACTGAACCCATCAGAGAAATGGGGTTCAGGAGAATGGTTCTGGGCGAGACTGCTAGCATGGGTATCGTAATCATATCCACGCCCCTTATTTCCATAATATCTTAACTTATATTGGTTTTGAAACTCTTCAAATCTAACTACAGCTGTCCTTATGTTTTGCGTTAATGAAGCGTCATCATAAGTGATTAAAGCCTCTAGTTTCTTGTATAAATTATTAAAAGCTTTCCTGATTTCATCCATACGCGTAGAGTTTGAAGAATATTCTGTAAAAATTGTCTCATCATACTGTGCATGTTTTTTAGACAAATATTTAAAGTACACGGTTGAGGCCGTAGGTTCTCTGTATTCTGGCAGAGGACGCAAAAAGGGGGATGGGTTGTCTAATATTATTACATCCATATCATCAGCCGCTCCCATTTCAGCCCACAACGAGGTATAACCTTCAATTTGAGTTGATTCAACGGGCGGATTAGCTGAATCTTCAGTCAAACTTAGTCTTTCAAACTGGCTTATCATAGCCTAGTCTCCAAATAGGTTTTGAAAATATAAGGCGCATCATAATCAAATTTTAAACAGAAGTCAAGTATGTGTATCCGATGCTTTTGTCTCTAGTCCATACTGCAACCGCATTAATTGTTATATACTCACGCGAATCTCGACTTATTTATCAACCGGTAGGTTGGGCCTTGGCCCAACACAATGGAGCACGAATGCAGAATTTTTTGGACCAAGGCCCAACCTACGTTCATAAAAAGTCGAGCTTCGCGTATACTCGCCTCCTTTACCACTAACTTTCAGGTTCAACATGCCCTATTTACCAATACTATTGATAGTCACCACTGGCTTTACCGTATTGCAAACTCTGTTGATACTTTGGGTTGTTCGTCGTCAGCACCATCATCGTATGCAAACCGATCAGCACCATGAAAAACTACAACAATCATTTAATACGCAATTGCACCTAGTCCATATTGAATTGCAGCAGTTAATACAATCGGGCCAAAACGGGATCCATGAAAAAATCATTCAAGGCCATTTAAGTAGCCAACAATTGATTTCCGAAACTGTGCAACGGCAAATGAGTGATGTGAGAGAACAAATTGGGCATAGCTTTACACAACATGCGAGTGCTATCACCTCGCATTTGCAATCGTTAACAGAGGAAATACGCACTCATTTACACAGCCTGACTCAACAAGTAAATCATCGACTCACCGAAGGGTTTGAAAAAACCTCATCAACATTTATCGATGTGGTCAAGCGTTTAACCATCATCGATGAAGCTCAAAAGAAAATTACTGAATTATCCAGCCATGTGGTCAGTCTCCAAGACATTCTAGTTGACAAGCGCGCACGAGGTGCGTTTGGTGAAGTGCAATTGGCAGCATTAATCAGCAACATGATTCCAGCTAGCCACTACAGCATGCAATACACTCTAAGCAATCAAAAACGAGCCGATTGCATTTTGTTTTTACCAGAACCGACCGGCAACGTGGTGATCGATGCGAAATTTCCATTGGAAACCTATCAAAAATTAATGAATACCGATCCATCCTCTATGGAACGCAAGTCCCTGCAACAGCAATTTCGACAAGATTTGCAAAAGCACATCAAGGACATTGCCGAAAAATACATTATTCCGAATGAAACCACGGATGGTGCTGTTATGTTTATTCCGGCAGAGGCCATTTTTGCTGAGGTGCACTCCAATTACCCCGAGGTTATCGCCATGTCTCAGCGCCTCAAAGTATGGCTAGTGTCACCTAGCACCTTAATGGCAGTACTCACCACAGCACGCGCAGTATTAAAAGACGATGCAACTCGTAAACAAGTGCACATTATTCAAAAACATTTACACGCATTGGCGGATGATTTCCAACGATTTGAAAAACGTATGGATAAACTGACCAAACACATTGATTTAGCGCATCAAGATGTCAATGAAGTAAATACTTCGGCAAAAAAAATAACCCAACGATTTCAAAAAATTGAATCGGTTGAATTGGAATCTCATGAAATGGGTTTGGTTGAAGCATTGACTTAAGCCTCCTATTTTTGCCCAGGTGGAATGGCTATATTTGTGCTATGCTTCTCAATATAGACCTAATGAGATAAAATCATGCATTCAATCTATCGTTTTGCACTTGCAAGCTTCATGATGCTTTGTTTGTCGTTTAGCGCAGCTTATGCCGATTGCGACAACTGTTGTGGAGGCATGGGTGGCACACAATACTGTGACTCATCTGCTGGACGAATGGTTTGTAAAAATGGTGAGTATTCATCATGTTATTGTACCCGTCATGCCGTAATGAACCTTCAAGAGCTTGAAGGTTGCTGTTTATGGCAAGGTGGGGTTTTAAAAACAGATATGCATCACCATGTTATTTGTAATAACGGTGCTGTTTCTGAAATTTGTAGCTTGACACCAGTCCAGCACGTTGCTGTTTACTAAAATGATCCCATTGATTGAAATAAAAAATATTTGTAAGTCATATCACTCGCTGAACATACTCAAAGACATTTCTTTTTCAGTACAGCCAGGAGAATTTCTAACACTGCTGGGTCCTTCTGGCTGTGGAAAAACCACCCTATTGAGGATGATTTCTGGATTTGAAGAACCTACCTCAGGTGAAATTTTCATCAATGGCCTCTGCGTCAATGATTTGCCTCCGCAAAAACGCGATGTGCATACGGTGTTTCAAAGTTATGCCTTATTCCCGCATTTATCCGTGTTTGAAAACGTCGCGTTTGCCTTGCGTTGTCAGCGCATCAAGGAAGACGAGGTGGTTCAGCGTGTGAACGAAGCGCTCCAGCTGGTTCAATTGGGTTCTTTTGGCAAACGCAATATCAAACAATTAAGTGGTGGCCAACAACAACGCGTTGCAATCGCTCGAGCCATTATCAATCGCCCAAGGGTTTTGCTTCTGGATGAGCCATTAAGCTCACTGGATCATCGTTTACGCCAAGCGATGCAATATGAACTGAAGCAATTACAAAAAACACTCGACATGACCTTTATCTTCGTCACCCATGATCAAGAAGAAGCTCTATCGATGTCTGATCGCATTGTCATTTTCAATCATGGCCAAATCGAACAAATCGGCACACCCCGTGAAGTGTATGAAACCCCAAGCAATCTGCATGTAGCCTCATTCATTGGTGAAGCCAATATATTTGAAATTGAAGTAAAAGCCGTTGACGGCCCACACTTAATCACCGAAATCGAATCCACAACGCTACACTGCAAAAACACCGGCTCATTCCAGACGGGTGATGCCTTGCATTTAATTGTACGGCCTGAGGACATTCGCGTTTGGAGTGAAACAGAAATTCCAGACACGACAGGCATGCTACCTGGTAAGATTGTCGACATCATCTATAAAGGCTCTACCGTTGATCTCGCGGTAGCACTCGCTTCTGGAAAAATCATTAATGCGTCTGAGTTTTTTGATGAAGACGATGACAAATTAGAATATTTACCCAATGAGACGGTTTGGGTGCATTGGGTTACTGGCTGGGAAGTGTTGCTGCCTCATGAAAACTAAGCCTCTGTCCCTCTATTTTATCTACCTCTGGCTTTTGCTATTTAGCTTGCTGCCGCTAGCACTTGTATTCATTGCAAGTTGTTTGTCTAGAGACAGTAGTCATCTAGTGACCCTCCCTTTCACGTTAAGTAATTACAGCACGTTACTGTCCTATCAATTTGCCAATGTTTTTTTTCGGTCGTTAGTGATAGCCGCTCTAACAACCTGCGCCTGTCTTGTGCTTGCGTATCCGTTTAGCTATTTATTAATCAAATCTAAACACCAGTCGGTCTTGTTGCTACTGATCATCATCCCTTTCTGGACGAGCTCACTGGTACGTACTTATGCCTTAATCGCAATCTTAAAGTTGAACGGTGTACTCAATGCCATTCTTCTTAAACTGCATCTAATTGATCATCCCCTGACATTACTTTATTCCAATTTTGCAGTGATCTGTGGACTGGTTTATACGCTGTTTCCGTTCATGGTCTTGCCGATTTTTACCAACATGGAGCGTTTTGATTTTAAATTAATTGAGGTCGCCAAAGATTTAGGGGCAAACAAATGCTCTATATTTTTTCGCGTTTTTTTACCCAATACCGCCAACGGGATTATTTCAGGCTGCTCTCTAGTGTTACTGCCGGCCATGACCTTGTTTTATATTCCAAACGTCTTGGGTGGTGCGCGTTCAATCCTGTTGGGTAACATGATTCAAAACCAATTTCTCATTTTAGAAAATTGGCCACAAGGTGCGGCAACGAGCATTGTGCTGACCGCTACTCTCATACTCGTATTATTGTTTTTAAGGCGACAACGTAAGGGGCGCTTTTGAAATCGTTCGCGCAAAAATGCTATATGCTTTTGGTATATGGTTTATTGTATTTTCCCATTCTAGTATTAGTTCTTTACTCGGTGAATAACGCACGTTTTTCGTTACGATGGCATGGATTTTCAACACACTGGTATCAAGTATTGATGCATGATCAAAGCCTATGGTCAGCGCTATTTCATTCCATCTATCTAGGGGTTGCCGCTTCACTGATTGCAACGGTCTCTGGATTGTCTGCCTGCGTGTATTTATTTTTACACCCTGATTATAAATATTACCGCTCTTTTTATGCGACGCTGCTATTACTCATTATTATTCCTGATCTGGTATTGGGTGTCGCCTTGTTGATTTTTTTCAATTTTACCACCACTCCGCTGGGTTTTTTGAGTTTACTCATTGCCCACATCACCTTTTGTATTCCTTTTGTCGTAATCACCATCAATAGCCGCATTCATACGCTAGACCCTAATATTTATGCCAGCGCACTTGATTTAGGCGCCAGTCGATGGATTGCATTAACACGCGCATTGCTTCCTTTGTTGTGGCCTGCGGTAACTAGCGCTTTTTTATTATGTTTTACACTGTCATTTGACGATGTCATCATCAGCTATTTTGTCGCAGGTCCCGACTTCAATATTTTACCGTTAACCATTTATTCCTTGGTCAGAGCGGGTGTCACGCCAGAATTAAATGCGCTCTGTACCGTGACGTTTTTGATCTCAATGGTGTTGGTTGTTTTGTCTTATCGTTTATCTCGGAAATCCACATGACGTATCTTGTTTTATGTTTAAGCTTGCTGATTTCAAACGCGTTGTATGCCGAACAAACGGTTAACGTCTATTCGTGGGGTGGTGAAATTCCCAAAGCAGTGTTACAACAGTTTGAGAGAGAGACCCATATTCATGTCAATTTTTCAACTTACGACAGTAACGAAACCATGTATGCCAAGCTACGCTCAAGCCAGCACTCTATTTACGACGTGATCATCCCGTCAGCCTATTTTGTTGAACGCATGAAAAAACAAGGCATGCTGAATCCACTCGACCACAAAAAATTGACTCATCTCAATTATCTTGAGTCTGAATTTACCAACAATGACTATGACCCAAACAATGCATATAGTGTCCCT